>CANGMY010000010.1 GCA_947455015.1 Microthrixaceae bacterium
GTCGAGACCGATTCTCCGTTTTTGACGCCAGTCCCGCATCGGGGAAAACCCAACCGGCCCGCCCTCGTTCCCTTTGTGGGAGCGGCAATCGCCGAGGCGAAGGGAATCGAAGTGGCTGATGTGGCCGATGTCACATGGAGAAATGCCGCGACGGTGTACCGGCTCCCGTAGCAGGGGATTCGCGACTTTTTCGCGCATTCGGATATCTGTGGACAATCCGACGCGACGGCCTGAGCAGGGGTTACGCGCAGTTGAACGGGGGGTGTCACAGGGGCCGGGAATAGTTGCGGGTCCCGGACCGCCCTCCTAGGTTCTTCGGACGGCTCCGGGCGGAGTTTGCACTGTGCGATCGCGCAGGGCGTTCTTCGTCCGTCACCAGGATCTATTGCTCGACGAAGGACGCAGTTCTGAACACCACCGTGCACCCGACGCAACGCCGACTGATGATTGCTCTCATCGTCACGCTCGCGTGTTTGCCGTTGCTGGTGATCGACATGCTTCAGGGTTCTGCGAGTAGCAGCGCAACCGAAGCTGCAACTTCTTCGGATTCAAGCCTCGTGGTTGCTGCCGTCCCGTCGACAGAAGAATCGACGACAACGACCGTGGCCATCGCAGCAGCCGAGGCCGCCGCATCTGCGACGACGATTGCGCCGGTCGCAACAACGGCACCGCGCCCAGTGCAGACCACAACGACTTCTGCACCTCGGCCGGTCGTGACCTCTCCGCCTGTCACGCAATCAGATGAAGCCTTCTTGGCCTGTGTTCGCGACCGAGAATCTCACAATGACTACACGGCTTCTGATCCGTCTGGCACCTTCCTTGGTGCGTACCAGATCTATCAGGGGGGCTGGGACTCCGTCGCCGGCCGAATCGGCCGTCACGACCTTGTGGGCGTGCCGCCGAATCAGGCATCGCCTTCCGACCAGGACGTCATCGCAGCCGCGATGTTGCAGTTCTCCGGTCGTTCGCCGTGGGGCGGCACCTGTAGGTGAACACCTCCGCGGAAGGTTCGCGGTGATTTCATGACTCTCACACGTCGCGACATCACAGAGTTACTCGCGCGTCACGGTCTGGAACCAAGTCGTGCTCTCGGGCAGAACTTTCTCGCCGACCCCAACACCGTTCGTCGCATCGTTCGGTTGGCGAACATTGACGAGCATTCCAACGTTGTTGAGATCGGACCAGGTGTTGGGTCCTTAACAACCGAACTTGCAGCGACAGGCGCAAACGTCGTTGCTGTTGAACTTGATCGTCATTTGTTGCCGGTGTTGGCAGAAACTGTCGAACCACTCGGCGTCCGCGTCGTGCATAGCGACGCCCTTGCAACGGATTGGGCGCAGGTGTTGCCCGCCGAGAAGCAGTGGCACCTCGTCGCGAATCTTCCCTACAACGTTGCAACGACGATTGTCCTCGACCTCCTCGACGATGTGCCACAGATCGAAACGATGTTGGTGATGGTGCAGCGCGAGGTCGGCGAGAGGCTTGCGGCGACAGCCGGTGGTGGCGCGTACGGGATCCCGTCGGTGAAGTTGTCGCTTTGGGCCACCGCCTCGATTGCGGCGCGGATCCCGGCAACGGTTTTCATTCCGCAACCGCGAGTTGAATCAGTGATGGTCCGCATCGAGCGTCGGTCAGCTCCAGTTGTCGACGTCGATCACGACGCACTCATGGACCTGGTCCGCACAGCGTTCGGCCAGCGCCGAAAAATGCTTCGGCGATCTTTAGCGGCGAAGGTCACGACTGAGCAGTTCGAAGCCGCTGGTATCGACCCATCGGAACGGCCGGAACGACTCGATGTCGTCCAATGGGGAGCGCTCACTGCAGCGGTGTTGGCTGGAGCGTGATTCGATGAGTGCTGTGCCTGTCGAACCGGTTCGCCTCTTTGCTCCCGCCAAACTCACGACCTCGCTCCGCGTCGTGGGCGTTCGCGAAGACGGCTACCACTTGATCGATGCCGAAATGGTGTCGCTGGATTTCGGTGATTCGCTTCTTGTTGCACCGGACACCGGTGGGCCTTCAACCGTGACCTTCGCCGACCCCGCTGGCAACGGTGTCAGCGTTGGCCCCAATGATCTCGTCACTCGTGCATTAGCAATGGTCGGTCGCCAAGCGACCGTGCAGGTGGAAAAGGTGATCGCTGCTGGTGCCGGTCTCGGCGGAGGATCTTCTGACGCAGCCGCCATCCTTCACTGGGCGGGCATCACTGATCATCACGATGCAGTGAAACTCGGAGCCGATGTGGCGTTCTGTCTCTCCGGCGGACGGGCTCGGGTCCGAGGCATTGGCGAACAGATCGCACCGTTGCCCTTTGAAGCGCGCACCTTCACGTTGGTGACGCCACCGGTCCTGTGCTCGACCCCTGCGGTCTACAAGGCCTGGGACGAACTCGGGGGCCCGATGGGCGAGAACGGCAACGATCTGGAACCAGCGGCGCTTGTGGTTGCACCTGAGCTCGCTCGGTGGCGCGATGGTTTGGCCGAGGCAACTGGCCTTCGACCTCGCCTTGCCGGATCAGGATCCACCTGGTTTGTCGAGGGATCGTTTCCGGGCGTCGGGCGCGTCGTCGCCCACACCAGCCCGTCTCGCTAACGCCCGCCGACGGCGAATCGCCTGCGTCGGCCCTACGGGTTCGCCATATGGGCCCGTACGCGGACCCACCCGGCTCTCGGGCCGGGTGGAGTCAACGAGAATCGTTATGGCACAGCGGGCGTCAGAGACGCCTGAGCTCACTTACCGGCAGCTCGACGCTGGAAGCGAGTCCGCTTCAGCATCTTCTTGTGCTTCTTCTTACGCATGCGCTTGCGGCGCTTCTTAATGAGAGATCCCATGGCGGAGCGACTGTAGCGGCAAGGTGTGCTCCGGTGCGAAACGACGCAAGTGAGGCCGTCTCATACGAGGAGGGTTTGCTCGGGATTCTGCTCCGTGGCGGATCGGAATCTTGAGGGAAAGGAAAGCTCGGGGGCAGGGACTCGAACCCCGAATGACTGGACCAAAACCAGCCGTGTTGCCAATTACACCACCCCCGAAAGGTGAGGCCCCAAAGATGAGGCCCCGAAAGGCGAGGCAGACCGTACTAGAAAGATTGCATGTCTCCGAGGCCGCTCTCCGCCATCGTGCTTGCCGCCGGTGAAGGCACCCGTATGCGATCGACTCGTCCGAAGCCACTGCACCTTCTGTGCGGTCGGGCGATGGTTCTCTACGTGCTTGATTCATTGGCTGGTGCACAGGTCCGAAGAGCGGTTGTGGTCGTCGGCCACGGTGCCGAGCGGGTCACGAAAAAACTTCTCGATGCCGCCCCGAACGTTCCGCTTGCATTCGTAGAACAAGAAGTGCAGCGCGGTACCGGCGATGCGGTCGGAGTCGCCCTCACCGCCTTTAGCGCCGAAGAACTCGACGATGTCGACGCCGACCTCATCGTGCTGCCCGGCGATACGCCGCTGCTCCGAACCGAGACCATCACGGCGCTGCTCGAAACCCACCAGCGCACCGATGCTGCGTGCACGCTTCTTACCGCTCGGCTGGCCGACCCAACTGGCTACGGCCGAGTTGTGCGTGGCCGTGACGATCGTGTCGAACGAGTTGTCGAACAGTCCGATGCTTCAGAAGCGGAACTCGCAATCACCGAGGTCAATACGTCGATCTACTGCTTCCGAGCCAGTGTTCTTGGTCCGGCGCTGCGTCGAATCACCCCCGAGAACGCTCAGGGCGAGTACTACCTCACCGATGTTGTCGAGGTGCTTGCCGGTGCTGGCTATCGGGTTTCTGCGGTGGTTGCCGATGATCCGGCAGACACCAATGGCGTGAACGATCGGCTGCAACTGGCAGCGGCCGAGGCCGAACTGCGTCGACGCATCAACGAGGCCTGGATGCGCAAAGGGGTCACGATGGTTGACCCCGGTCGCACCTATGTGGACACAACGGTGGAACTCGCCGCTGACGTCACGCTCTTTCCCGACACGATTCTGCAAGGTTCCTGCGATATCGGGGCCGGCACCGAGATCGGTCCAAACACTCGTCTCGTTGATTGTCGGGTGGGCGCACGATCGGTTGTCGAGAACTCGGTAGGACGCGGAGCCGAGATCGGAGACGACGTCCGCCTCGGGCCGTTCGCAGTTCTTGAGGAAGGCGCTGTCATCTCGGACGGCGCCCGTCCCGGACCGTTCTACACTTCGACCTCAGAATGACCAATCAAAACGCCGGCGAAAGAAACCGAATGGAACTCGTCACCAAGAAGCGGCTGCATATCGTCTCGGGAAGGGCCAATCTCCCGCTCGCAGAGGAAATTGCCGAACGACTCGGTGTCGATCTTGGTGATGCCAATCTCGCAGAGTTTGCCAATGGCGAACTGCACACGCGATTTGGTGAATCGGTTCGTGGAACCGATGTCTTCATTATTCAGTCGCACGTCAGTTCCGGAAAAATGACGGTGAACGATGCGATCATGGAACAACTGATCATGGTCGACGCTGCAAAGCGCGCGTCTGCAAAGCGCATCACTGCGGTTGCGCCGTTCTATGGCTACGCCCGTCAGGACCGTAAGTCCGAAGGACGCGAGCCCATCACGGCGAAGTTGATCGCAAATATGTTTAAAGCGGCCGGCGCAAAGCGACTGATCTCTGTCGATCTGCACTCTGGTCAGATCCAAGGTTTCTTCGATGGTCCGGTCGACCATCTCACCGCAATGCCAGTACTGGTTGATTACATGGCTGGTCTTGGCGACGACCTCGTGATCGTTTCGCCTGATGCAGGCCGCGTGAAGGTTGCCGAGCGCTACGCCAATCAGTTGCACGCCGATCTCGCGATCGTTCACAAGCGTCGCGTGAAGGGTCTCAAGAACACTGTCGAAGCTCGTGACGTCGTTGGCGAGGTCGATGGTCGTACTTGCGTACTTATCGACGACATGATCGACACTGGCGGAACAATCGTTGCTGCAGCCGAACAACTCAAGGCTCGTGGTGCAACCGAGATCTACGCGGCATGTACGCACGGTGTGTTCAGCGGTCCGGCAATTCAGCGTCTCAATGATTCGTGCATCTCGAAGGTCGTGATGACCAACACCTTGCCGCTTCCTCCCGAGAAGCAGTCAGACAAGATCGAAGTGCTTTCCGTGGCTGGCATCATCGCCGACGCCATCGACGCAGTTTTTGAAGACACGTCGGTCAGCGAGATCTTCGACGGTCACAACCAGAGCTGATCGCCAGAAAACGGGCCGCTGTCACCTCTCGCCGGGCAGAAATTGCAGAGATCTCCGCAGCCCCTTGGGGCGCTGGTGCTCCGGCAGAGGCCTGACGGAGAGCGAGTTCGCCTTCTTGGGGGCGGATCGGTAGGATTGCCCACCGTTTCACGAACGTCAGCCGACGGCGCGCTTCAGCGCTGCCTCCAGGAGCACCCAATCATGGCCATCACCCTCACCGCCTCAACCGGACGTATTGCCGGTTCCCGTTCTTCGACCCGCATGCGGACCGATGGTCTCGTGCCTGCGGTCGTCTACGGCTTGGGCCGCGATTCGGTTGCTGTTTCGGTTCCGTGGCCCGACCTTCGTCGTGCGCTCATGACCGAAGCTGGCCTCAACGCTCTCATCACTCTCGATGTCGATGGTCAGAAGGATCTCGCCATCATCAAGGATCTTCAGCGTCACCCGATCCGTCGCAACGTTCTTCACGTCGACTTCCTTCGTGTTGATCCTGACGCTGGTGTTGCTGTTGAAGTTCCGCTTGTTCTCGTTGGCGAAGCCAAGAAGGTCGAAGGCCGTCGCGGCATTGTTGATCAGCCGCTCAAGTCCCTCACCGTGACGGCAAAGCCTGCTGACATCCCGAGCCAAATCGAAATCGACATCACCGACCTCGACATCGGCGACTCGATCACTGTTGCAACACTCACCCTTCCTGCCGGCGTCACCACCGACATCGAAGACAGCATCCAGCTCGTTCTCGGCCTCGCCACACGCTTCTCAATGGAAGACGGCGCAACCGAGGGTGAAGCGGCTGACGGCGCACCGGCTGAGGCTGCTTCCGAGGGCGACGCCGAGTAAGTGGCTTTTGGCGGCAGGGGCGGCGATCGCCCCCGACGCGGCACGCCGGCTGACGTTCTCGTCGTCGGTCTCGGCAATCCAGGAAACGAGTACGACGGCACGCGTCATAACGTGGGCTTTGCCGTGATCGACCTTCTTGAACGGCGCCATAACGGCCGCCTGAAAGCCGGGAAAGAACGCGCACTCGTCGATGAGGTGCGTATTGGTCAAAAGCGCGTTGCGCTGGCCAAGCCCACAACGTTCATGAATCTGTCGGGCGAATCGGTGTCACCATTGGTTCGTCGTTTCGGCATTGAAGATGCAACCGCGCTCGTGGTCGTTCACGATGAACTTGATCTGCCCACTGGCACCGTGCGCGTGAAGATTGGCGGGGGACTCGCGGGACATAACGGACTGCGCTCGATTAAGGCCCATCTTCATGACGATGCATTCGTGCGCGTTCGGATCGGTGTGGGCAAGCCGCCGAGCAAAGAAGGCGGTGCTGACCACGTCTTGAAGCGCGTCGGGAAGGCTGATCGTGAGGCGCTCGATGTTGCCATTGAGATCGCCGCTGACGCGGTTGAGCTCATTGTGAGCGATGGCCCCGACGCGGCGATGAATCGCGTAAACGCGCGCACTTCCTAAGCCCTAGAAACGAGCGAGCTGCAACGCGTGGTGCGCGTTTGCCGAACTGTCTCAGTAGGGAAGCTTTACCTGGCGAGGCAGCAGTTGGTACGCCGGGTTCAAGATGGTGAGCAAGCCATGACTTTCGCTCGCCATCCCATCGACCACGAGATGTGTTCCGAGTTTCACGCCGCCAAGTGTGCGACGACCCATGAAGACCACAGTGATGCCGCCGGTTTCGTCGGCAAGGGTCAGTTCAAGGCTTGCGACCTGTTCTGCCCAAGGTTGGATTCTCATCGCCTTGATGCGCCCCGCGACCTTCACATGGTCTCGCCAGGCAACCTCGGCAATGGGAATGACGCCGTCGAGTGAAAGTCGGCCCAGTTCTTCGAACGCTGCGTCGGTCTCAGCGACGCGTACTGCTTCAGCGCGCTTTGCCTTTGAGGTGAAAAGAGCCATCTCAGTTGTGAATGTCCGAAGTACCAGACACTGCGCCATGTTCGACATGTTGCACGTGCTGACCCTTGGCTGAACGGGTGAGGTGATAGGGCACGAAGGTCACATTGGCGTGAGGAACATCGCTGAGGGCCTTTGCGATGCTGTCAGCGGTGTGGTCATGCAGGAGGCGATGCCAGCGTGAGCGATATTCGCGACGGGGGATGAGAACCGTGACTTCGGTATCGCCATCGCTGGCAAGTTCGGTCACGAGTTCAAGCACCGTGCGGTTGATCCGGCGGTCGGGGCACTCTCGGATTTCAAGAGGCAGTTTCTTGAGTGCCAGCTCACTCCACTCGTCTGCCAGCAATTCGGCTCGGTGCTCATCAATCGCGATGTGCACGGCTCCGAGGCGGTCAGGGTTGAGCGTGCGAGCGTACTGGAGGGCACGAGCGGACGTGCGGTCGAGACGGTCGACAAGGACAACCACTGCGTGACGCTTGAGAATTGGTGCCGTCGCGGCCAGTACGGCGTCTTCCTCGAGTTCAGCTTTTTCTGATTCGTACTGGTGGTTCAGACGAACGAGGAGGTACACGAGGATCGGAACGAGGAGCACAATGACCCAAGCGCCGTGCAAGAACTTGGTGTAGCCGATCACGATGGTGACGACGCCGGTAGCAATCGCACCAAGACCGTTAATGAAGAGGCCGAGCTTCCAGCCTGGTTCCTTCAAGCGGACATGGCGACGAGCCATGCCCGCCTGCGACAGCGTGAAGCTCGTAAATACGCCGATTGCATAAAGCGGAATGAGCTTCGAGACGTCCGCGCCGAGGAGTACCACCATGAATGCGGCCACGATGGCGAGTGAGATGATTCCGTTTGAGAAGACGAGTCGATGGCCACGCTTGGTGAGCTGTTTCGGCATGAACGCATCGTCAGCATGGAAACTGGCAAGACGGGGAAAGTCGGCGAAGGCGGTATTCGCGGC
Organism: Microthrixaceae bacterium; assembly: GCA_947455015.1. GTDB lineage: Bacteria > Actinomycetota > Acidimicrobiia > Acidimicrobiales > Acidimicrobilacustridaceae > Acidimicrobilacustris. The sequence continues at coordinate 8,058 of CANGMY010000010.1, forward strand.
AAGCACTAAGATGAGCATGGTTGCTGCCTGCGTGAAGATGTAGAGGCCCTTACCGAAGGCAGCGTCTCCGTAAACCCCTTGGGCGATCTGCGAAAGCACAGTTTTTTCTTCGCTGGGAACGACGTGCATGGCGGTGGCAAGCCAAGAAATTCCGAGGAACATGAACCCGAGGAAACCACCCATCACCATGAGGGTCTTGCGAGCGTTCTTCCACTCGGGGGCCTTGAACGCAGGCACCCCATTGGAAATGGCCTCAACGCCGGTCATGGCCGCGCCGCCAGAGGCGAAGGCGTGGAGGATAAGGAAGATTCCGGCGACGCCAGTGGTTTGAAGTGCCTCGACCTGCACATGATCGAGCGGGACGTCATGAAGGCCGCCGCCAAAGGTGTTCTTCACAATGCCCACGAGAATCATCAAGATCATCGAAACAAGGAATGCGTAGGTCGGAATAGCGAAAAGCTTTCCGGACTCCTTCACACCGCGAAGGTTGCCCCAAGCGATGATGCCGATAAAGAGGACGGCGATCGGAACTCGATAGGGATAGACGCCGTGGAAGACCGAGTAAAGGGCGGCGACACCTGCTGATACCGACACCGACACCGTGAGGATGTAATCGGTGAGAAGCGCAACACCCGCAACCTGGGCGGGAAGTAGACCGAGGTTGTCTTTGGTGACGATATAGGCGCCACCAGCAGACGGGTAGGCCTTGATGGTTTGTCGGTAGCTGAAAATGAGGATGACAAGCACCGCAACCATTGCGATGGTGATCGGCATCACGTAATTGAAAGCAAGTGCACCAATGCCTCCGATGACGCCGATGCCGAGCAGCGTGCGGAGAATTTCTTCTGACGCGTATGCGGTTGACGACAGAGCATCAGACGAGAACACCGCAAGTGCGGTGGTGTTTGTAAGCCGTTCGTGTTCGAGCTGATCGGTGTTGAGCGCTCGACCAAGGACCTTGGTCTTGAACCGGAACGAACGGCTCTCGGGAATTTCTACGGATGCTGTCGCCGGGAGTGGTGCGGGGCCGGTCGAACTTTGACTCTCTGTGGGTGCAGTCATACGTGGGCTAGTTGACACCCGCAGAGGCACTCAGCGCAATCACCAGAGACGAGTTTCACATTGCCGAAACCTGAATTGACTCTTTCCGCTCCCTGCGGGCTGGTCTGGTGACCTCTGCCGGGTACCCTCTCGGACTCACCCCCGGCTCGGTTCGTGCCGGGCATACGCGCGTGTCCCGAGGTCCCATGGCTCTGTCCGATCTGATCCCGATGATGGCTGACGAGCCCGCGCTCGTTTCGATCCTCGGGCGCCGTGAGGGTTCCATCGTTATCCCAGAACCAGCCCGAGCCATCACGATTTCCTCGTTGGTCGAGCGGGCTGAGCGTAGGCCCGTTGTTGTTGCTGTTCCAACGACAGCGGAAGCTGAGCGTCTCGTGCACGACCTTGCCGCGTTCCTCGGGACCGACGAGGTTGAACTCTTTCCGGCATGGGAGACCCTCCCATTCGAACGTGTGAGTCCCGCGATCGACACGATGGGTCGACGCTCACGGGTGTTGTGGCGCCTCCATGAACCCGAACGAGCGCCGGCAGTGATCGTGGCGCCGGTTCGGGCACTCGTTCAGCGTCTTGGCCCTCATGTTGGCGAGATCGAACCAATCACAATCGGGGTTGGCGACGTCGCTGATCCTGTTGAGCTCATCGAACAACTGGTCGGCTTTGGTTATCGCCGCGAGGTACAGGTCGAGCACCGAGGTGAAGTGGCAGTCCGCGGTTCGATCGTCGATATCTACCCGAGCACGGCCGACGTTCCTGTACGCATCGACTTGTGGGGTGATGAGGTTGATCGCCTCACGGAGTTTTCAATCGCCGATCAACGAGCAACGGTGTCGATCGCCGAAGTCACGATCTTTCCGTGCCGCGAACTTCTGCCAACTGACGAAGTCCGTGAACGCGCAGCCGCACTTGTTGGAACACAACCGTGGGGTCGTGAGCAGTGGGAGCGACTTTCTGAAGGTCAGATGTTCGATGGCATGGAAAGTTGGCTGCCGTGGTTAGTTGACGACAATGCCGATGATCCAGACGTTCTTTTCGACCTGCTTCGTGACGATGCGCAGGTGTTGCTGATTGAACCGCGCAGAATGCGCGATCGCGCCGGTGACATTCTCGCCGAAGAACAAGACCTCGAGCAGTCGCTCTCGCGCACATGGGGAGCGGAAGGATCCTTCCCTCAGCTGCATGTTCCTTTTGAACGTCTTCTTGGCAGAACGACTGCGCCGATGTGGACAGTGCTCGATGTGCCAGATGCTCCAAGTACTCCAGTTGTCGGTGCGTCGGGCTGGGATCCCGTCGTTGGCGACGGAACCATGCTTGTCGATCAATTGCGCTCGATGCTCTCCGATGGTGCAACGGTGGTCGTCGCTGCAGATGGAACTGGTTCCGCTGATCGTTTGGTGACACTTCTTGGTGATCAGGGCGTGCATCTGTCATTCGATGAGCGTGGGCTCGAGGATCTCTCTGCTCCCGGTGGCCACGTTGTTGTCGCTCCGCTTGAGCGCGGCGTCCGATTGCCGCAGATCGGCCTTGCGCTGCTCGCCGAATCCGATATCACTGGTCGTCGGCGCGCGCATCGACGCGCACGGCCGCGCAAAGCAGTTGCGCAAGGACATTTCGATGACCTCGCGCCTGGCGATTTGGTCGTGCATTACCAACACGGTGTTGGCCGGTACGGCGGAATGGTCAAGCGGGCAATCGGTGGCGTTGAACGCGACTATCTGCTTTTGGAGTACCGAGGCGACGATCGTCTCTATGTTCCGAGCGATCAAGTCGATGCGATTCGTCCCTTCACCGGCGGGGATTCGCCAAGCCTGAGTCGTCTCGGTGGCGGGGAGTGGCAGAAGAGTAAGGCTCGAGTTCGCGAAGCGGTCACCGAGATTGCGCAGGAACTCGTTGTTCTTTATCAAAAGCGCATTCATGCACCGGGTCATGCCTTTGGTCCCGACACGCCTTGGCAACATGAGCTCGAAGAGTCGTTTCCTTACGAACCCACCCCGGATCAGAAAATTGCGATCGCTGAGGTGAAGGCTGACATGGAAGGCGAGTCCCCGATGGACCGCCTTGTTTGTGGCGATGTCGGTTTCGGAAAGACTGAAGTCGCGGTGCGAGCTGTGTTCAAAGCGGTGCAAGACGGGAAACAAGCAGCAGTGCTTGTTCCCACCACACTTCTCGCTCAACAGCATTTGCAAACGTTCAGCGAGCGATTCGCCGGCTATCCGGTTCGAGTCGAGATGCTCAGTCGCTTTCTTACGAACGCGCAGGCCAAGAAGGTCATCGCCGACTTAGAAACTGGCGATGTCGACGTTGTGATTGGAACGCATCGACTCCTTGCCGAAGGACTTGCCTTCAAAGATCTTGGTCTGCTTGTTGTAGATGAAGAGCAGCGATTCGGTGTTTCCCACAAAGAGGCCATTAAGGGTCTCAAAGTTGGAGTCGATGTTCTGACGCTTTCTGCGACTCCCATACCGCGAACGCTTGAGATGAGCCTCACCGGAATTCGTGATCTCACGTTGTTGAATACGCCACCGAGTGAGCGTCAGCCGATCCTCACCTATGTCGGTGAATACGACGAGCGCGCAGTGGCCGAATCGATACGACGCGAACTGCTGCGTGAAGGCCAAGTGTTCTTCGTACATAACCGCGTACAGGACATCGAGCGCGTCGCTGCAAATCTTGCTGAGCTCGTTCCTGAAGCGCGAATCGCCGTTGCTCACGGCCAAATGGATGAAGGAACGCTCGAGAAGGTGGTGCTCGATTTCTGGGAGGGCGCATTCGATGTGCTCGTTTGCACCACGATCATCGAGTCAGGAATCGATATGCCGACGGTGAATACGTTGGTAGTCGATCGGGCTGATCTGCTCGGGCTCGGACAGCTGCATCAGTTGCGCGGTCGCGTCGGTCGTTCGGGAAGTCGCGCCTATGCCTATTTGTTCTTTCCTCCCGATCGTGCTCTCACCGAACAAGCTTTCGAACGACTTCGCACAATTGGTGAAGCCACAGAACTCGGATCAGGTTTCCGCATCGCAATGCGCGATCTTGAAATTCGAGGTGCAGGCAACCTGCTTGGCAGCGGACAAAGCGGTCACATCTCATCAGTTGGCTACGACCTCTATTGCCAGATGGTGACCGAAGCCGTTGCAGAATTGAAGGGGGAGCCGATTCCCGAACCGGCCGAAATCAAACTCGAACTCCCGGTCGATGCTTCGCTCCCTGCGTCATATGTCGAACGCGAGGATCTGCGGCTCGAGGCCTACCGACGTCTCGCCGCTGTGACCTCGGCTGCGGAGGTCGCCGATATTCGGTCTGAATGGGAGGACCGTTACGGGCCGGTGCCGGCCGATGCTGAAGCCCTGCTTGAGGTCGCCCGCCTCCGGGCCGAGTGTGTCAGGACTGGGGTCACCGACGTCACCGTGACGAAGGGGCCTGGGTTTGGCGGACCGAAGTTCATCGCCCGGATCTCGCCGTTGTCCCTGCGCACGTCAGCCACGATCCGGCTTGATCGCCTCTACAAGGGGTCGGTGTACAAAGCCGAGCCCCAACAGCTTCAGTTGCATCTGAATTCGGCAGGATCGATCGTCGAAGACCTTGTCTCGGCATTCGCCGATCTGGTCCCAGAAGACGAGGGATGACTGTCGGGGCCTCTGCTGGCTCCGTTAGTGTGAGCAACCTTGTGAAGACGACGCGCAACATCTCCATCGCCGCCATCCTGCTCGCCCTCGTGCTTTCGCTCGTGGGTACCTCATGCTCGGCGGTGAACCCAACCGCAATGACCGTGAACAAGTGGACCCTGTCCGATAGCGAGTTCCAGTCACAGATCGAGGCCTTCTCGAAGGTGTACGCAACCTCGGGCGGTGCGAGCAAACTCAAGTCAACCGACGGCAACTCATGGGCAACGTCGTATACATCTGCGTTCCTGAATGATCAGTTAAATCTTCAATTGGCCCAGATTGGTGTCGAGGAGCGCGGCCTCACCGTGACCGATACGGATCGAGCGAACGCAAAGACGCTTCTTGAAAAGAACTTCACCACTGGTTCCGGTACCTCGGTGTTCGGCGACCTTCCAGTCACCTACCAGCAGACGCTCATCGAAGGCGTCGCTGCGCAGAACGTTCTCGGAGCAGCAGTAGTCGCTGAAGCGCAAACCGATGAGGGCCTTCGCAAACTTTACGAATCGACAAAAGATCAGTATCAAGGCGAACTTGTCTGCGCGAGCCACATTCTCGTCGTCGCTGGTTCTGGTTCCAGCTCAACGGCTGCAACCGATGCGCAGTACGCAACGGCGCTGACGGCAATCAAGGACATCCAGTCGCAGGTCAAGGGAACAACGAACTTCGCCGCACTTGCTTCGGCTAAGTCTCAGGACACTGGCTCAGCTGCATCTGGTGGAGCACTGCCGTGTAGTGCCAAGGGCACGTACGTAACCGAATTCGACAATGCTGCTTGGACGCAGCCGGTCGGCGTTGTTGGCGAGCCGGTGAAGACCAAATTCGGTTATCACCTTGTGCTCGTCACGGCTCGTGGCCAGTTGACCTTCGAGCAACTGAAAGATTCGCTCAAGCAGTCAGTCGTCGATAACGCCGATGCGATTGTGAGTGCTGAGCTGATGCGCATTGCCGCCACAGCCAAGATCTCGGTGAACGGTCGTTACGGTCAGTTCGAAGCGACTTCAGCAAAGATCGTTGCTCCCTCCGGTGCTACCGCAACCACGGTCGCCGGACTCCCGTTGCAGTGATCTGCAGTTACCGATGAAGCCGCGAGTTGTCATCGTCGGCCTAGGGCCGGGCGATGTCGAACTCTTAACTGTCGGCACTCGCGATGCGATCAACGCGATTCCTACGCAATTTGTTCGAACACGTCGGCACCCCGCTGCCGTTGTTATGGAAGCAGCGACGTCATTCGACGATGTTTATGAATCGGCATCGTCGATTGACGACGTCTATCCGGCCATCGTCGAACGATTGATCAGTGCCGCGACCGAAAGCGGCGAGATCCTCTACGCCGTCCCTGGATCTCCCATCGTTGCGGAACACACCGTGGAGTTGCTGCTAGCTGATGATCGCTGCGAAGTGGAGATCATCCCGGCTCTTTCCTTTCTTGATCTCACGTGGGCTCGTCTCAGAATCGACCCGGTATCGGTGGGTGTGCGGATTATCGACGGCCATCGGTTCGCCGTTGAAGCTGCAGGGGAACGCGGTCCACTTCTGGTCGCGCAATGCGACTCATCCGATGTGCTTTCGGACGTAAAGCTCGCGCTCGATGCCGGTATCGATTCATGTCTTGAGCCCGACGCCACAGTCACGGTTTTGCAACGGCTCGGCCTGCCCGACGAAGTTGTCGAGGAAATTCCATGGCCTGACCTTGATCGCATTGCGGCCGACCATCTCACCTCGATCTACATCCCGGAACTCGCCGCTCCAGTTGCGCAGGAACTGGTTCGATTCGCAGAATTGGTTGCAGTCCTACGTGCTGAATGCCCTTGGGATCGTGAACAGACTCACGACTCCCTTCGGCGTCACCTCTTAGAAGAGTCCTACGAAGTGCTCGAGGCGATCGACCATCTCGACGTCGACGCCGGTACTGGGTACGAACATCTTGAAGAGGAACTTGGTGATCTCCTTTTTCAGGTGCTCTTCCATAGTCAGTTGGCCTCTGAAGAAGGCCAGTTCACCATCGCCGATGTTGCGCTCAACGTGCATGACAAATTGCGTTCTCGTCATCCGCACGTCTTTGGTGATGTCGAAGCGGAAGATTCTGAAGCCGTCGTGCGCAATTGGGAACAGATCAAAAAGGACGAGAAGGGACGCGAGAGTGTTTTCGACGGAGTTCCCGACGCGATTCCAGCGTTGCTCTATGCCCTCAAGATCCAGAAGAAGGCTGGAGCTCTCACTGGCGTCGATCCGAGCGCACTCCCGGTTTCCGCGTCGATCGAGTCGACCCTTCGCGATTTTGGAGCGACAACGGACGATCAAACCACTGGCGCGCTGCTGTTCGCGATCGTGGACGAAGCCCGTCGCGCGGGGATCGATCCCGAGACCGCATTGCGCGCGGCAGCGGTGAACTACCGCGATGCCGCCCGGAGTGCTGAACTAGGCGGACGCGCGGGTCTCTGACCGTCCCCACCGCCCGCGCGTCGACGTGGAAAACTTCCACGGAAGCCCCATCGACGAGGAGCCCCCGATCCCATGAGCACCATCGAACATATCGCCGGCCGCGAGGTCCTCGACAGCCGTGGCAACCCGACCGTCGAGGTTGAAGTCATCCTCGAATCCGGGGCGACTGGTCGTGCCATGGTTCCTTCTGGCGCCTCCACCGGTGCGTTCGAGGCCGTCGAACTTCGTGATGGCGAAGCTCGTTACATGGGCAAGGGCGTGCTTGACGCCGTCGCTCATGTTGATGACGAAATTTACGACGCGCTTGTTGGTTTCGACGCGCTCGATCAGCGCGACATCGATCGGGTACTTCTTGAACTCGACGGTACCGACAACAAGAGCCGCCTCGGAGCGAACGCGATTCTTGGTGTATCGCTCGCCGTCGCTCGCGCCGCTGCCGACGAACTCGCTGTGCCGCTCTACCGTTACATCGGTGGCGTGAATGCACATGTGCTGCCCGTTCCAATGATGAACGTGCTCAACGGTGGCGAGCATGCCGATAACAACGTCGACATCCAAGAATTCATGATCATGCCTGTTGGCGCTGCGTCATTCTCTGAGGCACTTCGCTGGGGCGCCGAGACCTACCACGTGCTCAAGAAGGTGCTCCACGATCGCAATCTCTCGACCGCTATCGGCGACGAAGGCGGATTCGCCCCGAACCTGGCCTCAAATGAAGACGCAGTGAAACTGCTGCTCGAAGCCATCGAAAAGGCTGGCTTCACTCCCGGCACCGATATCGCCATCGCCCTCGATGCAGCGTCGACTGAGTTCTACAAAGACGGCAATTACGTCCTCGCCGGCGAGGGCCGATCATTGGCTCCGGCAGAAATGGTTGGCTATCTCCAGGAGCTCGTCTCGAAGTACCCGATCGTTTCGATTGAAGACGGAATGGCCGAAGAAGACTGGGACGGCTGGTCGAAGCTCACCGCCGCTATCGGCGACAAGGTCCAGCTCGTGGGTGACGACTTGTTCGTTACGAACGTCGAACGGCTGTCTCGCGGCATCGAGGCCGGTGTAGCCAACTCGATTCTGGTGAAGGTCAACCAAATCGGTTCGCTCACCGAAACTCTTGAATCGGTCGCAATGGCAACTCGTGCGGGCTACACCGCCGTGATGTCACATCGCTCGGGTGAAACCGAAGACACCACCATCGCCGATCTTGCTGTGGCTACGAACTGCGGCCAGATCAAGACTGGTGCGCCGGCCCGTAGCGATCGCGTTGCCAAGTACAACCAATTGCTGCGCATCGAAGACGATCTCGGCGACGCTGCTGCCTATTGGGGTGCTGCCGCCATCAAGCAGGTCGGCCGCTAACCGTGGATCGTCTTCCCCGTCGATCACGCGCGGAATCTTCCGCGCCGCGGAAGCGCTCCGACGCGCCCGCGAAGTCGTCGGGGCCCAAGCACGCCAAAGTTCAGCGTTCATGGATGGCCCGCTCGACCTGGATTGTCACTCCGGTCATCTTGGTGATCCTGACGGTTGCCGCCGTGGCGTTCCTTGCGCCGACTCGTACGTTGTTCGATCAGCGCCGAGCCGCTGCGACCTCAGAGCAGCGACTGGCGGAACTCGATCAGGCAAATGCCGAAGCGCAGGCCGAGGCCGATGCATTAAAGACCGATGCAGAAATCGAGCGCATCGCTCGAGAGCAATACGGCTACGCCAAGGCTGGTGAAGAGGTGTACCACCTGCTTCCCGAGGCCCGAGATCCGGTCAGGGTCCCCGACGCGTGGCCGTTCGAGGGTTTGGGTTCCTCTCTCGTCCGCTGAGAAGGTTCCCGACAGCCGTCCACTAACCTCTGACTGCCGCACCGGCACCTCGAGGGGGAGTGGACCACATGAGCGTGATGGGAACCCGTGTTCAGCGTCGGGAAGATCCGCTGTTTCTGACTGGCGGGGCTCGATACACCGCCGACCTTCAGGAGCCACAGCTCGAGGGCGCACTTCACGCGCACTTCGTGAGGTCCACGATTGCTCACGCGCGAATCACCGAACTCGATGTTTCCGAGGCGCTTGAAGCCCCGGGCGTTGTCGCCATCTACACCGCCGCCGATATCGCTTCCTCCGGCGACCTTTCCGCACCGCCACCTGCGATCCCCGGGATGATTCCCGACATCTTGGCCCGACCATGGCTTGCCACCGACGTCGTTCGTTACGTGGGCGAGGCAATTGCCGTCATCGTTGCCGAGTCCGCTGTCGCCGCTGAAGATGCCTCGGAACTCGTGATCATCGATTTCGATCCCCTCGATGCAGTTGTCGATCCAGTTTTCGCAGCGACCGATCAGGTGCTTCTGCATCCTGAGCACGGCTCCAATACAGCGCTTGAAGTTCCGTTTGGCTACACCGAAGAGTTGTTTGATGGCTGCGAAGTCGTCGTTACTCGCGACATCGTCAATCAGCGCGTTGCTGTCGCGCCGCTTGAGCCACGCGGTGTCGCAGTTGTGTGGCACGAGGGTCGCCTTATTGCGTGGGTGTCAACCCAGGCTCCACATTCGGTGAAGGGCAAGCTCGCCGGCGTTTACGACCTTGAACCAGAGCAGGTCCATGTCATTGCGCCTGCGGTCGGTGGCGGGTTCGGCGCCAAGATCAACCTGCAGACCGATGAACTGCTGCTTCCATGGGTGTCGCGCAAAATCGGCCGTCCAATCCGTTGGGCCGAATCGCGTAGCGAGTCAATGGTGTCGATGCCGCATGGTCGCGGTCAGGTTCACAAGATCGAAATCGGCGGGTCGAGAGAC
>CANGMY010000011.1 GCA_947455015.1 Microthrixaceae bacterium
ATCTTCCCCAAGAGTCCATATCGACGGGAAGGTTTGGCACCTCGATGTCGGCTCATCGCATCCTGGGGCTGAAGCAGGTCCCAAGGGTTGGGCTGTTCGCCCATTAAAGCGGTACGCGAGCTGGGTTTAGAACGTCGTGAGACAGTTCGGTCCCTATCCTCTGCAGCCGGAGGAGATTTGAGGAAGGCTATCCCTAGTACGAGAGGACCGGGATGGACGTAGCTCTCGTGTGCCAGTTGTCCTGCCAAGGGCATGGCTGGTTAGCGACCTACGGAAGGGATAACCGCTGAAAGCATCTAAGTGGGAAACCCGTTCCAAGATTAGATCTCCCACAGAGTCAATCTGGTAAGGCCCGTGGAAGACCACCACGTTGATAGGCCGGAGGTGTAAGTGCGGTAACGCATTCAGCCGACCGGTACTAATCGGCCGAGGGCTTGGATCGACACAGATGTTCGTGCTCGCTATGGAGTTCTGAAGGGGCCGCGACAGGTCCGACCTTTGGTCGGCACTGGCGCACCCTTTTGACAAAGGTTTCGGTGGCTATGGCGGTGGGGTCACACCCGTTCCCATTCCGAACACGGAAGTTAAGCCCACCAGCGCCGATGGTACTTGGGAGTAGACTCCCTGGGAGAGTAGGACGCCGCCGGATTTCTCATAAAGAAAAGGGCCCCCTTTGGGGGTCCTTTTCTCGTTTTGCCCCTCGATGACTTTGCGTAAAGGGATTGCTCTGATTTCTGCATGATCTTCCCGGGAGGCAGCCAGTCCATCAGGACCCGTTTTCAGACTTGGGGTCTTGGGCCGGTAGGTTGGTCTCATGGCCAGTCCTTCTTCTTCCAGTTCGTCGCGCTCGGGCAAGTCCAACGGCCCCCGAGGCGGCGGTCGCCCAGCGGGGAAATCGGGACCGGCCAGGGGCGGTTCGAAAGGCGGCTCGAAGGGTGGTTCGGCCTCGGGTTCGGCCCGTCCGTCGAGTCGGTCCGGATCTGAGAGTTCAGGTCGTCCTTCATCTGGCGGCAAGCCTTCACGAGGCAGCAGCGGCTCCGGCGCTGGTTCATCGCGATCCTCAGGTGGTTCTTCGTCGAGCCGATCTGGCTCAGGCTCCCGCTCGGGTTCATCCTCCGACAGTTCTTCACGGTCCGGCTCACCGTCACGCTCCGGGGCTCCGTCTCGCTCGGGATCGAGTCCACGTTCGGGTTCTTCCGATCGGACAGGTTCAGGCCGCCCGAGTCGACCTTCGGGCAGTTCCGATCGATCGCGTTCAGGAAATGCGCCAAGCCCTCGAGCTCGAAGCGGTGGCGATGACCGTGCCACCCGACGTTCAACGACCGAAGATGGATGGGCAGACGGCCCGGCTCTTGAAACTCCCCGCACCTGGGGCGGCGTCGCTCGCCGCGGTGCAGGTGCTGCGACCGGTCGCCGAGTCGTGGGCGCCTCTCGCGCCTGGCGTGACGCAGTCGAGGCAGCAACGCCTCAGCGTCGTCCAGATTCCGCCCGTCGGGCAGCCCCGGGAACGATTCCCGACGAGGCCACCGATGCCGAACGCCGCGCCGCAAACGATGCCCGCTCGTCAGAAGACGAAGCGATCATTACCGAAGTTCGCGACGAAGCCACCGCTGCGGTGTCGCGCGGAGGTTCACGTCGTCGCGATCCTGCCCCGTTCGATTTGGCTGGCGAAGTTCGCGAGCAACTCAGCCGTGCCGTTGGCACCGCCCGCACCGAGCGCGTCGAAAAGCGGTTGGCAGAAGCAGCCGAACACTTTGAGGCAGAACGGTTCGCTGATGCGGCTCGTATCTTGAAGAAACTCGTCGACGAGGCGCCGACAGTGGCCGCCGTGCACGAGTTATACGGACTCACCTTGTACCGCCAAGAGAAGTGGAAGCCCGCAGCTCGCGAACTTGAAGCGTTTCGTTTGCTGAGCAATTCAACCGACCAGCATCCGGTGCTTGCCGATTGTTATCGGGGAATGCGCCAATGGGCGCAGGCTGGCGAGCTCTGGGACGAACTGAGGGCCGCTTCACCGAGCGCTGAGCTCGTGACAGAGGGTCGCATCGTGATGGCTGGTTCGCTTGCCGATCGAGACGATCTTTCGGGTGCGATCGCGCTGCTCGAACAAAGTTTCACGTTCCCGAAGCGGCCGATGCCGCATCATCTTCGTCGTGCGTATGTCTTGGCCGATCTCTATGAGCGGTCCGGTGACCTTCCGAAAGCTCGGACGATGTTTGGCCGCATTGAAAACGTTGACCCCGATTTCGCCGATGTGCGCCGCCGGGTCCGCGCTCTTCGCTGATCTGTCCCACCCCCGTTCTACGTTGTGGCCCACTTCCCTCAGTGACCGCCGATCGGCGTTTGGCCGATCGCAAATCTGGGAGGCCTCATGGCCACAACGACACAACGAAGCGCAACACCGACACGTCGGGCTCGTGCCTCGACCGGACACGAATCCACAATCGATGACACAGAGTTGGTTCCCGCCGGCTCCAACCTCGTCGTTCTCAGGGGTCTGATTCGCCGCAACCCTGAGTTCCGAGTGCTGCCTTCTGGCGATGAACTCGTGGCACTCGATCTCACCGTTCGCGACGGCGAACTTCCCGCCGAGTCGGTGCCGGTGGTGTGGCACAACCCGGCAGCGGCTGCGGCCAAACTCGTCGAGGGCGACGATGTCGTCGTGGTCGGTCGGGTCAGGCGTCGATTCTTCCGAGCCGGAGGCTCCACCGCGAGCCGCACCGAGGTGCACGCAGACAAAGTCCTGAGCGCCCGATCAGAGGTCCGAATTCGAACCTTGCTTGAGCCTCGCGTCGAGGATCTCAATCTCTGAGGCACTTGTCACGAGGTGACCGAGGCGATCATTCCGAGTGTCTGGCTGGCCTAGGCTCGCTCCCGAACAACGGATCGATGTGTCTATGCACATCAAACAGATCTGGTGGGCGAGGGCGCATCAGATGATCGAGGAGAGGCATGACCGACATCAAAGGACTACTCGGCGACGAAGCCGAAGAGTTGCTCACCTTTACGTGTAAGGGCATCACTGCAGATCAGCTGACGCAGCCAGGCGGTGACATCATCGAGCGCGTTTACCTGCAGTCGGATCGTTCGCCGCAGGTTCTTCGCAACCTTCAGTCGATGTTTGGCCACGGTCGTCTCGCCGACACTGGTTACGTTTCCATCCTCCCGGTCGATCAGGGCATTGAACATTCAGGCGCTGCGTCGTTTGCGCCGAATCCGATGTACTTCGATCCGGAAAACATCATCAAGCTCGCGATCGAAGGTGGTTGTAACGCCGTCGCCACCACCTATGGCGTGCTCGGCACAATGTCGCGCAAGTACGCGCATCGGATTCCGTTCATTGTGAAGATCAACCACAACGAACTCATGACCTACCCCAACGAGTTCGATCAGATCATGTTTGGAACCGTTGAAGAGGCGTACGAACTCGGTGCAGCGGGAGTCGGCGCAACGATCTATTTCGGCTCCCCGGAATCGCATCATCAGATCATCGAGGTTGCTGAGGCGTTCCATCGTGCGCATGAACTCGGAATGTTCACGGTGCTCTGGTGCTACCTGCGCAACAACGCGTTCAAGGTCGATGGTGTCGATTACCACGATTCCGCCGATCTCACCGCACAGGCCAATCACCTCGGTGTCACGATCGAAGCAGACATCATCAAGCAGAAACTTCCAACCAAGAACGGCGGCTATAACGCCCTCGAGGGTTACGGCAAGACCTCCAAGCTTGTGTATGGCGACCTCGTCACCGACCACCCGATCGATTACACCCGCTGGCAGGTTGCCAACTGCTACATGGGTCGCATCGGCCTCATCAACTCTGGTGGCGAATCAAAGGGTTCCTCCGACCTCGCCGATGCCGTTCGTACCGCGGTGATCAATAAGCGTGGTGGCGGCACCGGGCTTATCTCTGGCCGTAAGGCGTTCCAGCGTCCGATGGCCGAGGGCGTTGCGCTTCTCAATGCCATCCAGGACGTCTACCTGGATGAATCAATCACCATTGCGTGAGTTGTTCTGACGCAAACGGAACTTCAACGGGCCGGCCTTCGGGTCGGCCCGTTTGCTTTGCTCTGTGTTCGCCGCTGTGTGATCGCCGCTGTTTCCGCGTGTCGGTAACGGAGGGGCTAATCGATGGAGCGGAACACCACGCCCGTGCGCGGCTTCGGCGCAAAGAACGTCGATTTCGGGGGCATCTTTTCGCCACCCTCAGCGATCTCGATGATCTGATCGATCGTGACTGGGCGCAACAGCACGCCAGCCTGGGCCGCGCCCGAGTCGATGGCGGAACGAATGTGTTCGACGCCATGCTGGTAGACCAACGCGTGTTCGGGCAGTGATGCGAGGGCGAGATCGAGACGGCTGGAATCGAGGTTGCGAGTCGCGGCAATGGTTTCTGGGCGAGGTCGAAGCAGCCATGCACCTTCGGGAACGACCAAGACGAGCCCACCAAGTTCTTGAAGGCGGTTTACGGTCGGTGCATCGGTGAAGGCGAATGCTTCGACGTCAAAGTACGGAGTAAAGGCGGCGAGAAGATCAAAGTCTTCGGGTAGGCCTGCGAGCAGGCGATGGATTGGTCCGACATCGAGTTCGTCTTCCACGAGTTCAACAACGAACGTCATCACAGCATCGGCAGCTCCGCCACCACCATCGGACGAACGGCGCTCATCGCGATAGGCGAGTGAGGTTTCGTATCGGTGATGGCCATCGGCGATCACGATTGGGGCCGAACCGATCGCGGTCCGGATCGCATCGATACGTTCAGCGTCGGTGATTCGCCACACCGAATGAGTGACGCCGTCGGCTTCAAAGCGACACAGCGGATCTTCTGCGGTGTCGAGGAGCGCAGTCAGGCCTCGGGCCGGGGAGAGTCCCCACACTGCCGAAAGGTTTGAGCGTGTCGAGCGAAGAAGATCGAGTCGATCGCTTTTGGCCTTGGGCGTGGTGAATTCGTGCGGGAGGATGTCGCCTTCGCCTGGTCGGGTCAGTTCCATTGCTCCGATAACGCCAGTTGTGTGGCGCACAACGCCGTTTTCGTCGGCGGCGTCCATTCGGTACACGGTGAACGAGGGTTGGGCGTCGTCGACAAGGACGCCTTCGGAGCGCCACTTCGCGAATTGTTGGGCTGCATCGCCGTAGGGATCGTCGCCATCAATCGGGAGATCAACGCGGACGACGTTCTGTGGAGCACTGGCAACAAGCGCCGCTCTGTCAGTTGGGCTGATCACGTCGTACGGGGGAGCAGTGACGAGCGCTGGATCGAGCGTTGCGGTGTCGTAGCGAATCCCGATGAATGGTTCGAAGCGTGGCACTGAGTAGTACTAGCAGACGCGTCGAGGCGATCGATGCGAACGAATTTGGTCGGTCGTCACGATTGCGTTGTAGGGGTGGGAGACTCTCAACATGGCATGGGCCCTTGATCTCGACGGTGTGGTGTGGCTGGAGGATGAGGCCATAGCGGGTGCCGCCGAGGCCATCGCTGCGCTGCGCGCTGCGGGCGAGCATGTCGGATTTGTCACGAACTTCTCGTTTGGTCGACGTGACGACATCGCCGCGAAACTTGAACGTCATGGAATCGATGCCTCGAATGGTGTGATTACTTCGGCGATGGCAGCTGCTGCTCTCGTGCCAAGCGGCGCGCGTGCACTTGTCTGCGCCGGGCCCGGGGTCGTTGATGAATTGCAACGTCGCAATGTTGAAACGATCGATGCCAGCGACCCGGCGGCACAGGGGGCTTCCGTCGACGTTGTCGTCGTCGGCTATCACCCCACGTTTGATTACCAGCGGATGACTGCGGCATCGACTGCTGTGCGAAATGGCGCTCGGTTACTTGGCACGAACGACGACTCCACCTATCCCACCGCTGCGGGGCCGGTACCCGGCGGCGGTGCATTGCTGGCCTCGATTGCAGTTGCATCGGGAGTCACCCCTGAGATCGCCGGCAAGCCCTATCAGCCAATTGCCGACATGGTGCATGAGTTGCTTGGCCCCGACGGAATCATGGTGGGCGATCGGCCCGATACCGATGGTCGGTTTGCTGTCACGCTCGGTTGGAAGTTCGCATTGGTGCTGACCGGGGTCACCTCCAGAATCGATCTTCCGGTTGATCCCCAACCAGATGTGGTGGCGGACTCGCTGCACTCGTTGGTCTCCGAGGCCCTATCGGGTCGCGAACGCGGTAAGTAGCGTCACCGTCAATGAGTGCCCGTCGACGTCTCGATACCGAACTTGTTCGCCGTGGGCTCTCACCATCTCGTGAGCGCGCCCAGGCCGACATTGCTGCTGGTCGCGTCACGGTGGGTGGTGCTCCAGCGACCAAAGCTTCGCGGATGGTCGACGCGTCAGAGGCAGTTCTGGTTCATGGTCCGCCACCAAAGTTTGTAAGCCGAGCCGGAGCAAAAATCGAAGGAGCCATCGAGCACTTCGAATTGCAGCCCTTCGTGAAGGACGCCCGGGTTCTCGATGCCGGTGCCTCTACCGGCGGGTTCACTGATTGTGTTCTCCAATACGGGGCCTCGGAGGTTGTTGCGGTCGACGTGGGCCATAACCAGCTCCATGAAAAGTTGGTGGGAGACTCTCGGGTGCATTCGATGGAACGCACCAATCTCCGCACCGTCGATCCGGCGGTTCTCGGACCACAGGTCGACCTCGTGGTCGGCGATCTGTCGTTCATTTCTCTCGCGCTCGTTCTCGACACACTGAGCGCTGCTGCAGCTCCTGGCGGGATCTATGCCCTGCTGGTGAAGCCCCAATTCGAGGCTGGCCGCACCGAAGTGAGCAAGGGCAAGGGCATCATCGACAACCCACTCATTTGGCGTCGAGTGCTTGCTGAAGTATCGGCTGCGCTTCTTGAGCGGAATGCGGCCATCATGGGGGTCATGGTTTCGCCCATCACTGGCTCCGACGGCAACGTGGAGTTCATTCTCCTCGGACGGTTTGCTGGTTCGATTGACCCGATCGGTCGCCACGGCGCGCTCGACGCCGCATCTCTTGATGCGGCGTTCGACCTCGTTACTGGTTGTCTCAACTCGGTCGCACAGGTCGAGGGGGAAGACTGACTATGGCGGCGTTTGCATTTGTGGTGCACCCCGAACGTGACGAAGCAGCGTCGGTCGCGTTCGACACCATTGCGTGGCTCCTCGCCGACGGGCATCGAGTTGTGCTTCCAACCGACGACGCAGCCCGACTTGGTCGCCCCGATCTCGGAGTCTCCGAGGCTGAACTGGTCGAGGGTCTCGATCTGGCTGTCAGTCTGGGCGGCGACGGAACGATGCTCCGAACCGTCGCTCTTGTTGCTCGTCACGAGGTTCCAGTTCTCGGGGTCAACCTCGGAACGCTTGGTTATCTCACCGACATCGAGCCCGACGGGCTCAGGCCGGCACTCGAGCGAGTGCTTGCGGGAGAACATCTCATCGAAGAGCGAATGCTGCTCGAAATCGAAATCGATGCACCTTCCGGTGGTGCATCCGAGACGGCTGTGCTCGCGCTCAACGAAGCTGTGCTCGAAAAGACTGCAGCCGGACACACGATTCGGCTTGATGTTGCACTCGACGGCGCCTACTTCACCCCGTACGCGGCCGATGGCCTCATTGTTGCGACCGCTACAGGGTCAACCGCATATGCATTTTCGGCGCGCGGGCCAATCGTTGAGCCAACCCATCGAGCACTCCTTCTCACTCCGGTATCGCCGCACATGTTGTTTGATCGCACGCTGATTCTCGATGACGATTCCGATGTTTGTCTGACGGTTTCAGGGAATCGTGAAGCAGCGTTAGTGGTCGACGGTCGACACCTCGGAGATTTGCAACCTGGCGACATCGTGCGCTGTCGTGCATCGAATCATGTCGCCCGACTTGTACTTTCCGGACCTCGCGATTTTCACGCCATTCTCAAGGCCAAGTTCGGTCTGTCCGATCGATAGTCAAGGGTCGACCCAATGCTGAGTGAACTTCGAGTTTGCAACCTCGGTGTGATCGAAGAACTGTCCCTCGTGTTCGCGCCCGGGATGACTGCAGTAACGGGCGAGACCGGCGCGGGAAAGACGCTTGTCGTCACGGCAATTGAACTGCTCGTTGGCGGCAAAGCCGAAGCGTCGATGGTTCGTCCTGGTGCCGACGAAGCTGTTGTCGAAGGTCGCTTCGATCTCGGAGACCGAGAGTGTGTGGTTCGAAGAGTTGTACCGGCCAAGGGTCGTTCTCGCGGTTATATCGACGGAAGTCTTGCGACGATCGCAGAACTCTCCGAAGTTGGAAGCGCTTTGGTCGATTTGCATGGTCAACACGACCACCAGTCACTGCTTACGAGTGCGGTGCAACGACAGGCGCTCGATCGATTCGGCGGGGTTGACCTGCAACCGCTTCGAACCGCTCGTCAACAAGTCATCGAACTCGAGTCGCAGCGATCCTCACTCGGTGGCGATCCACGTGATCGTGCCCGCGAAATCGATCTTCTCCGCTTCCAAGTTGAAGAACTCGTCGCCGCCGGAATCGACGACACCGAAGAAGACGCCAAACTCCGGACCGAAGCTGAACTGCTCGCCGATGCTGGTGGCTTTCGTGATGCGGCCGGCGCAGCGCTCGATGCGCTCAGCGCCGACGGGGGAGCAGCTGACGCAATCGGCGGAGCGCTCGCCGCACTTGGTGAACGGTCACTCTTCGCTGGCGTTGTGGCTCGGCTCCGAGATGCCCAGGCCGAGGTCGACGACCTCGCTCGGGAACTCCGATCCACGGCGGAATCGATCGAGAGCGACCCAGAGCGTCTTGCGGCAATCGGCGACCGTCGAAAGCTGCTGCAAGATCTGCGTCGCAAATACGGAGAAACCTTGGCCGAGGTCGTTACCTGGAGAGACGACGCCAACCGACGGTTGGTTGAACTTGAGGGTCACGACGAACTCGCTGCAACGATCGATGCAAAGTTGCTCGTCGCCCGAGCAGTGCTCGCCGATGCTGAAGAACTTGTCTCGAAGGCGCGTCGCGCTGCCGCGCCCGCCCTTGCGAAGGCCGTCGAAGCCCACCTTCCTGATTTGGCACTTCCCAAGGCCCGGCTCGAGGTCGAGGTGGGGGGCGTTGCCGGGCGTGACGTCACGTTTCGGTTTGCTGCCAATCCCGGCATGGATCTTCAGCCACTGGCCAAAGTTGCATCTGGGGGAGAACTCGCCCGAGCGATGCTGGCGTTGCGTCTCGTTCTCACCGAAGGCCCACCTGTTCTTGTCTTCGACGAGGTCGACGCTGGCATTGGTGGTGCTGCTGCCGTCGCGGTCGGACGTTCGCTTTCTGCACTCGGTAGTGATCACCAGGTACTTGTGGTGACGCACCTCGCGCAGGTTGCGAGTTGGGCCGATGCGCATGTTGTTGTCGACAAGGTTGCAACCGAATCAACCACGACCACAAAGATTTCCATCGTCGATGGCGAGGATCGAGTCACCGAACTCGCTCGAATGTTGTCCGGTACTCCCGAGTCCTCGACGGCTCAGCAACATGCTCGTGAGTTGCTCGCCAGCACTGATTCCTGAAGGCAGTCTCCTCAACGGTCTGACGTCACCGGGCGATCCGTCGCGAGACACTCGGAACGGGGCTACGATGTGATCCCGACGTGATGACTAACGCCGGGAGGCCCCTCCAATGACCAAGCACATCTTCGTCACAGGGGGTGTGGCCTCTTCGTTGGGGAAGGGCATCACAGCATCATCGCTCGGGCGTTTGTTGAAGAGCCGTGGCCTTCGAGTCACGATGCAGAAGCTCGACCCGTATCTCAACGTCGATCCCGGCACCATGAATCCGTTCGAACATGGCGAGGTTTTCGTCACCGATGACGGGGGCGAAACCGACCTCGACCTTGGTCACTACGAACGCTTCATCGACGAACCACTGAGTCGCGACTCAAATGCCACAACCGGGTCGATTTATTCCGCCGTAATTGCCGCAGAGCGTCGTGGGGACTATCTCGGCAAGACCGTGCAGGTCATTCCCCACATCACCGACGAGATTAAACGCCGCATTACTCGCTTGGCCGACGATTCAGTCGACGTTGTCATCACGGAAATTGGTGGAACTGTCGGCGATATTGAAATCCTCCCGTTCCTCGAAGCCATTCGACAGTTCCGCCTCGATGTTGGTCGCGAGAACGTCTGTTATGTCCACGTGACACTGGTTCCATTCATTGGCCCATCTGGTGAGCAGAAGACCAAGCCCACCCAGCACTCTGTGACGGAACTTCGCAGCCGCGGTATTCAGCCCGACATCATCGTGTGCCGTAGCGAGGCGACCCTTTCGCCCGACCTCAAGCGCAAAATCTCGAATCTGTGCGACGTTCCCGTTGAAGCAGTCGTCAATGCCGCCGATGCGCGCAACTTGTACGAGGTTCCGCTCATCATGCACGAGGAAGGGCTCGACGACTACGTGTGCAAGATGTTCGGATTCTCCGACCGCGAGATCGATCTGTCCGAGTGGGAGATACTCGTCGACCGAGTCGAGAACTCCAACATTCCTCTTCGCATCGGAATCATTGGCAAGTACGTGGCGTTGCCCGATGCGTATTTGTCTGTTGTCGAGTCGCTGAAACATGGCGGGTTCTTCCATGCCGCCGATGTCTCGGTCGAATGGGTGCAAGCCGAGGACGTTGAAGCCATGACTGCTGACGGACGCCTTGGCGAACTCGACGGCATCGTTATTCCTGGTGGTTTCGGCGAGCGCGGCGTTGAAGGAAAGATCGCAGCTGCGCAGTACGCGCGAGAGAACGACCTCCCGTGCCTCGGGCTTTGTCTCGGCATGCAGGTGATGACCATTGAGTACGCCCGCAATGTTCTCGGAATGGACGGCGCCCATTCAAGTGAATTCGACCCGCAAACGCCCTTCCCGGTTATCGACCTCATGGAGACACAGCGCGATGTCACCGATATGGGTGGAACGATGCGATTGGGTGCTTACGTCGCGCAACTTCAGCCCGGGTCGCGGGTAGCCGAGATCTACGAATCCGAAGTTGTGTCTGAACGCCATCGTCACCGCTACGAGTTCAATTCCAAGTTCCGTAATCGTTTCGATGAATCTGACTTCGTGTGTTCGGGAACGTCACCAGACGGACGTTTGGTCGAGTTCATTGAACTCAAGAACCACCCGTATTGGATCGGAACTCAGGCTCACCCCGAGTTCAAGAGTCGGCCGGAACGTCCGGCGCCGCTGTTTCGCGAGTTCATCGCCGCGGCATTGGCCCGATCAGACGGTCGCAACCCACACCTCCCCGATTTCGATAGTGAGTCGTTACCGGCGTGAGTGGGGAGTTTCGCAAGGTCGACGAAGTCGTCCTGCATGGTGGTTACATCTTCGATCTGGTTCGAGCCGACTTCATCTCTCCCGAGGGTGAACCCTTTCGCCGAGATATCGTTCGCCACCCCGGCGCCGTTTCCGTTGTGCCCATTGACGGCGAAGGACGCGTGATCATGGTCCGTCAGTATCGGCCTGCGCTCGATCAGTACATCCTTGAAATTCCTGCAGGAAAACGCGACGTCGCCGATGAACCTCCCGCTGAAACTGCGCAACGAGAACTCGGCGAGGAAATCGGAATGCGCGCCGGAACGTTGGACTTGTTAGGAACGTTTGCGAATGCGCCTGGTTTCAGCGACGAGCTTTCGTGGGTGTACCTAGGTCGCAATCTTGAGTCGGTACCGCGCGATGTGCAGGGGATCGAAGAGTCGCACATGAGCGTTGAGCGGTTTACGTTCGAAGAATCGTTCGCAATGATCGCCGACGGTTCGCTCATCGATACCAAGACCGTTATTGGTTTGTATCTCGCGGCGTCGCTGGTTGGCGGTGGCTGAGCAATTCGAAGAGTGGGAACTTCCTCTTGATGTTGAGGAGTTTCTGACATGGCTGGCAGCAGAGCGCGGCCGTTCGGCAAACACGCTTGCGGCCTATCGTCGTGACCTCACCGCATATTGCATCTGGATGTCCGAGTCCGATCGCACTCTCGATTCGATTCGTGCCGCGGACCTCGATGCATATGTCGGAGTGCTTCGTGACCGTGGACTGGCACCTTCGTCTGTGAAACGAGCAACAGTCGCAGTGCGCTCGCTCCATCGCTTCCGTTCTGATGAAGGGCTTTCCTCAACTGATCCGTCGGCGGGAATTGAGACACCACGCGTTCCGGCGGGACTGCCGAAGGCGTTAACCGAGGCTGAGGTGACATCTCTGCTTGACCAGGTCGAAGGCGACTCGCCCATCGCACGCCGGGATCGGGCGATTCTCGAAGTGCTCTACGGCACTGGTGCTCGGATTTCAGAAGTCTGTTCGTTGAGTTTGGGCGATGTTGATCTTGACGCAGGAATGTTGCGACTGTTCGGCAAGGGATCAAAAGAGCGCGTTGTGCCGATTGGGCGTTGGGCTCGGGTTGCCCTTGCCAGTTGGCTCGACGACGGAGGCCGCGAGGTACTTGCTCCGGAACAGTTTGCAAAGCGAACAGATGCCGATGCGGTGTTCCTTAATGCTCGCGGCGGACGCCTCGGTAGGCAGGGCGCTTGGGCGATTGTCCGCAAGTATGGCGATGCGGCCGGATTGGGTCCTCGGTTGACACCTCATGTCCTTCGCCACTCTTGTGCGACGCACATGCTTGATCACGGCGCCGATATACGTGCGGTACAGGAACTGCTTGGCCACGCTTCGATCGCAACGACGCAGGTGTACACGATGGTCTCGAACGACCGACTTTTTGCGGTCTATGAATCTGCACATCCGCGGGCTCAAGCGACTCGCCGCTAGCCTCACGGCATGAACGAATCAGGTGAATGGTCGGCCCCCGAACGATTTGATGGCAACGAGGTTGAGCTCGTCGACGAAATCGTCATTTCCGAGGACATCCTCGACGAGGACGGATCTGTCATTGGTGAACACATCGAAACCATCGACCTCCTGAACGTCGATGGTCAGGGCGTCGTAATGATCGACGATGTCACCATCGTGACCGATGACGAAGGCGATCTCATGATCGACGAAACAATTGCAGTCTTCGATGAAGACGGCGACATCATCATCGACGAAACCGTCACGATCGTCGACGCCGAGGGCGATGTCATGATCGAAGAACACTTCATTGCCGCCGATGCCGAGGGCGACATAGTGCTCGCTGAGTCAGTGGCCGTGATCGACGGGGGAGAACTCGACGATCGCCAACTTGCATCGGCACTTCGTGAAGAGCTCGACGGCGTTGAACGAGCCCTCGAGCGTCTCGACGCAGGCACCTACGGACTTTGCGACAGCTGTGGAAATCCGATCGACGACGCAGTTCTCGCTGAGATGCCTCAGGCGCGCTCTTGCAGCGCTCACTTGGTCTGAACGGTCGCGCACCACGATGACTCGGCTCAGCCATCTGGCCCGCCGGTTCTTTGGAAGCCTGCGGCCGGGTGGGCCTTCGGCCACCGAACAGGAGTGGGCGCAATCTCAACTCCTGCCCGGTGAACAAACCATTTGGTGCTCGCTCTCTGGGCCTGACCGCCGTCATTCCGCCGCGGTTGCTCGAAGGGTCGAAGCCACGCTTGGACCAGCGGCAACACGTCCGGTCCTTGCTGCGGCGCTTCTGCACGATTGCGGCAAAGTCGACTCAGGTCTGCGCACGCCAGGCCGAGTTTTCGCAACGGTGCTCGCGATGACCCTCGTGCGTACCGACGCAGACGTTGAACGCTGGTCGAGTTCGGACTCGTCGTGGAAGCGAACAGTCGGGCGCTATCGCAGCCATCCTGAAATCGGAGCGCGGATGCTCGCCGACGTCGACAGTGATGTGATCACGGTGACGTGGACTCGAGACCATCACATGCCGCGTTCAGCCTGGACCATTGATCCCATCATTTCCGCAGCGCTGCACGAGGCAGATGACGATTGAGCGGTGAGTCGTCGTAATCGTGGGGCCAAAGTTTGCGGAAATGGATCATCGTTCGGCGGGATCGTTGTACTGGTGCGGGTTGCTGGAGTGGCACCAATTCTGGGGCCTGCCCGTCTAGCCTCGTGGGGGTTCAGCCCCGCTGAACGCCCCCTCATCATGATTACTCTCGAGAACGTCACCAAGACCTATAAGAACTCGACCGTTGCTTTGCGCGACGCCAATGTCGAGATCGCAAAGGGCGAATTCGTCTTCCTTGTCGGAGCATCCGGTTCAGGGAAATCGACCTTCATCCGTCTCCTCAACAAAGAAGAGACTCCGGAACAAGGTCATATCTACGTAGCGGGCAAGGACATCGGCCGCCTTTCTGGCTGGAAGGTTCCGTATTTGCGCCGAAATATCGGCTGCATCTTCCAGGACTTCAAACTCCTACCGACCAAGACCGTGTTCGAAAATGTTGCCTTTGCGCTCGAAGTCATTGGACGACCACGCAGCGTCATCGACAGCCAAGTGCCTGCAATTCTTGATCTCGTGGGTCTTGGCCATAAGTCCGACAGTTTCCCCACAGAACTTTCTGGTGGTGAGCAGCAACGTGTTTCGGTCGCCCGGGCGTTCGTCAACCGCCCGCTCATTCTCCTTGCCGACGAACCAACCGGAAACCTCGATCCGGCAACTTCGGTGGGCATCATGAAACTTCTCGACCGCATCAATAAGACCGGTACAACCGTTGTTATGGCCACTCATGATCGCGGCATCGTCGACACCATGCGTCGACGCGTGATCGAGATTGATCGCGGTTCCATCGTTCGCGACCAGGCGCGCGGCGTCTACGAATAGGACGATTCGATGCCAGTCAAATTCGATTACCTCGTTCGAGAAACGACCTCCAATCTCGGACGAAATGTCACCATCACGCTTGCCTCGATCATGACCGTGGCGGTGTCACTGGCGTTGGTCGGCGCATCGCTCATGCTCCGTTCTGGTGTCGAGAACGCCACAAAGCGTTGGCAGGGCGGCATCGAGTTCGTGGTTTTCCTGCGCACCGATGCAACACAGCAGCAAATTGATTCGCTGCAAAATGACCTCGACCAGAGTCCTGAAGTTGCGAAGGCAGTCTTTGTCGACCAGCAGCAGGCCTACAGCGAATTCAAGACGTTGTTCGCTGATTCTCCCGAGCTCATTGACAGCGTCACCGCAAAAGATCTTCCGCCGTCGTTCCGAATTGAACCCGAGAACAAAGACGTCGATGCGGTGGAGTCTCTCGGCCTCACCTTTGAAGGTCGTTCCGGCGTCGACCAAGTGGTCTTTGCCTCGAAGACGATCCGACTCATTCAGCAGCTTTCAAGTCGGCTCACGGTGGGCATTTTCGTGATCGCCGCGTTCCTTCTAGGAGCGGCAGGTCTCTTGATTTTGAACACCATTCGAATGGCGATGTTCGCACGTCGTCGTGAGATCGAAGTGATGAAACTCGTTGGTGCGACCAACTGGTTTATCCGAGTGCCATTCATGTTGGAAGGTCTCGTTCAGGGCTTGATCGGTGCGTTCGTTGCGATCGGAGCGCTCGCTGCGTTTAAACCGTTCTTCCAGAAATGGTTGCCGAGCGCGCAAGACATTCCGCTGGTCGGTGGCTTCCAGGTCAGCGGCAGCGAGATGACAGTCATTTTCATCACGCTCGGCATTGTGGGGATTGCTATCGGCGCAATTGGCGCCGGCATCGCAGTTTCCCGATTCCTCGACGTTTAATCGTCCAACGTCATTGTTTGGTCAATCGTCGGGCGACTGACCACATTTGTTGGTCCGTTAGCCGACGAATGTTGAATCGTGCGGCGTCACAACGCCGGTGGTGACGTCATAGATGAAGCCAGCAACTGCTGTGCCCACTGGAAGGTAGGGGCAGGTACGTACGGCTTCGATGTCGGCATCGAGCGCTGCGGCGTGATCGCCGATGAGGTGGAATTCAACATCGGCGGGATCGGAGCCAGTCGCAGCGAGCACCTTTGCTCGCAGGCCCGGAAGATCAACCTTGGCTGCCCCGCAGTCGGTGTGATGCAGAATCGCAATGCGATCTACCTCAAGTTGGTTCACCGACTTGATAAGGGAGCGCAGCATGTCGGGTGTGATTCGAGCTCCGGCATTGCGCATGACGTGAATATCGCCCACCTGAAGTCCGAAGATGGCAAGGGGGTCGATGCGGCAATCCATGCAGGTGACGACAGCGAGATGTTGTCGGGGAATGGCCGAGAGAGAAGCATTGGGGAAATTCGCGACATAGGCGCTGTTTCCATCGGCAAGGTCCCTGAAAGAATCCACGGCGGCGATGGTAGGCGGGGAATTCACTGGCACCGACCGCTTGAGCGGGAATCTTTTCGGATTCACTTCAGCGGTACCCTGACGACATGCGTTGGTTGGATGTCATTGCCTCTGAGGAACTCCAATCAGGTCAGATCCTGACAGTGGAACGTGAGGTTGGCGATGTCGTGGTGTGGCGAACCGAATCGGGTCGGGCTGTGGCCTGTGACGCACGTTGTCCCCATCAGTGGGCCCATCTCGGGACAGCGGGCGCAATTGACGGCGATGAGATCGTCTGTCTGAGCCACTTCTGGCGCTTTGATCAAGAAGGCACTGGCTCAAAATTGTCGGCGAACGGTCGCCGCGACGAAAAGAGCCCCGTCGACACCTTTGAGATTCGTGAGCGAGACGGCCGACTCGAAATCGCTGTGCCTGACTGAGTCCGGGGTGCCCACTCTCTGGAACCATCGCTTCCTAGACTGCTGACGATCAAGTTCTCGAAAGGACAGCAATGCCTGCGAATCCAGTACTGAACGACAAGCGCTTCGAACAGGTCATCGCCGAGGGCTATGGCACCGCGCCAGTCACCCGCACGATGACCTTCGGCGGCACGTTGTCTGCACTCGGCGTGTTGTTCGCAATCATCTGCGTCTCTGGCTGGTTCGGCTGGACACAGGTGCATCAAACCACCGGAACGGCGATCGACAAGGCCACGGGACAACTCGTCACCGTCAGCACGACTTCGTTCCCAGGTTGGACCATCATCGCTGCACTTCTCGCCATGGGATTCGCGTTCGCCACGATCTTCAAGCCGAAGTGGGGCCCCGCTACTGCACCGCTCTACGCACTCTGCGAAGGCGCATTCCTCGGGGCGATTTCGGCGTTCTATAACCAGATGTACAGCGGCATCGTGGTTCAGGCTGTGCTTGCCACGCTGAGCGTTGTTCTTGTGATGTTCGTGCTGTACGTGACACGAATCGTCAAGGTCACCCCAAAGTTTGTTCTCATCACCATCGCCGCAACCGGCGGCATCATGGTGATGTACCTCGCTTCATGGATTTTTTCGATCTTCGGGGCAGACATCACTTTCTGGAATAGCCCGACACCGTTGGGCATCGGCATCAGCGTGGTGATCTGCATCGTTGCTGCCATGAATCTTGCGATCGATTTCGCATTCATTGAGCAGTCAGTGAAGGCCGGAAACACACCGCGCCGAATGGAATGGCTTGCTGCTCTCGGAGTCACCGTCACGATCGTGTGGCTCTACCTCGAGATTCTTCGACTGCTTTCGCTACTGCGTCGCTGAGGCGGCTCAGTGCTGCGGGGTCTGACGCTGCTTGCGGCGCCAGGCTCGCAAGAAGACCGTTGTGAAGACCACAAGCAGGACGACGCCAGCGAAGAGCAATGGCAATCCTGCAGCGCGTTCGTTGCTTGAGTCGTTCAGCGGTTTGGATTGTTGCTCGATGAAGTTGAGGCCGGGTGCTGTGCCATTGGGCCCG
>CANGMY010000012.1 GCA_947455015.1 Microthrixaceae bacterium
GCGGTTTTGGAACAATCATCGAACATCCCTGTCCTGCGTGCGCAGGCGAAGGTCGGCATATCGACGAGTGTGAGTACAACGTCGATGTACCTGCCGGTGTCGACACTGGTCAGACGCTTCGCCTTTCTGGTCGAGGCGCAGTCGGTCCCCGGAATGGCTCAGCAGGCGACCTCTACGTGCACATTCGAGTTGCTCCCGACGAGCGATTCGTCCGCCGCGACGATGATCTGATTCATGAACTGACAATTGCGTTTACGCAAGCTGCGCTTGGCGCTCAGATCACGATTGAAACTCTCGACGGCGACGAACTGATTCCGGTCGAGCCGGGTACCGAATCTGGCGATGTCATCCGGTTTCGTGGCAAGGGTGTGACTCACCTTCAGGGACGCGGCCGCGGTGATCTGCTCGTTCGTCTCGTTGTAGAGACACCGAGTGATCTTGACGATGAACAACGAGAACTCCTTGAGAAACTTGCCGCGCTTCGCGGCGAAGACATTGACCCACCAGAACATGGGCTGATGTCGAAACTTCGTGGAGCATTTAAGTAACGCCATGGCAATCGACGCGTCAGGCCTTCCCGAGCAGCCGGGTGGAACTGCGCCGCATGTGTTTGTCGATGACGTCGACTCTCCGGTCCTCGGGTCCGAAGACCTCCATCATCTCTCAAGAGTTCGGCGCCTTCGTAATGGCGACCTCGTAAGCGTGACGAATGGTCACGGGTCTTGGCGATGGTGCGCATACAACAATGAGACGATCGAAATTGTTGGTGAACTCGCAGCCGAGCCTGAACCAGATCCCAAACTCACTGTTGGGTTCGCTCTTGTGAAGGGAAGCAAACCGGAATTAGTCGTTCAGAAACTCACCGAACTTGGTATCGATACGATCATCCCGTTTCTTGCCGAACGTTCGGTGGTCCGGTGGGACGATGCGAAGACTGAACGGCAAGGTGAACGGCTTACAAAGGTCGCTCGCGAAGCTTCGATGCAATCACGACGGGTGTGGCTGCCGACAATTGCTCCGGTCACGCAACTGCACGACCTAGCGGCAATTTCCGGCGTCGTACGCGCTGACCGATACGGTGACCGACTCTCTTCTGGTCATATAACAGTTCTTATCGGACCTGAGGGCGGATGGTCAGAGGCCGAAACGGAGTTAGCTCCGTCTGTTGGCCTTGGTCACAACGTTCTTCGTGCCGAAACAGCAGCAATCGCAGCAGCGACGCTCATGGTCGCTTTACGCGACGGATTCATGTCGTGACCATGCCGTTTGGTGTGTATCTCCACATTCCGTTCTGCTCTCGGCGGTGTGACTATTGCGCGTTCGCGACCTGGAGCGATCGCCATCATCTGCAAGATTCGTATCTTGATGCGTTGGGTGCCGAGATCTCTCGCGAAATCGCAGGCGGAATGCCTGTTGCGACGTCGGTCTTCGTTGGGGGAGGCACTCCGTCGCTTGTGGATCCCGTTCGACTTGGAGAACTTGTCGCGTTGATCCCAGTTGTCGATGGCGCAGAGATCACGATTGAGTGCAACCCAGAGTCGGTGACCGCCGAACACATTTCTGCCTACCAAATCGCCGGCGTGAATCGTCTTTCATTCGGAGTCCAGTCGCTCTCGGCTGAAGTTCTCCGATCGTTGGGGCGTGACCATGATCCGGACACCGTCGTGCGCGCAGTTGGCATCGCTCGAAGCGGAGGGATTCAACGGTTGAATCTCGACCTCATTTATGGCGGCGCCGGAGAGTCGATACTTGATTGGCGTTACACCATCGAGCAGGTCATCAACCTCCAACCCGACCACGTCAGTGCCTATGCACTCACTATCGAAGCAGGAACACCCCTTGCCGACGATCCCTCTCGACACCCCGATGATGATGATCAAGCCGATAAGTATTTGCTCGCAAATGAACTCCTGACTGCTGCAGGGTACGTGAACTACGAGATTTCTAACTGGGCAAAACCCGGCCAAGAGTGCGAACACAATCTCTTGTATTGGCGGCAAGGCAACTACCGCGGATTCGGTTGTGCAGCTCACTCCCATGAGGACGGGAGGCGCTGGTGGAATGTCCGTACACCTGATCGATATATCGAGCTGGTTGCTTCCAACGACCCAGTCGAAGCATCCGCAGAGGATCTCGACCCCGAACGGCGGCGTGTCGAGGGTTTGCAGCTTTCATTACGGACTCGTGAGGGTGTTCCTCGCGAGTCTTTGTCTGAGAGTGATATCGGCCTCTTGGATTCGTTGATCGTTGTTTCCGGCGACACGATCACTCTAAGTACAGAAGGTCGTTTGCTCGCCAACGAAGTTGCCGTCAGGCTGCGTTAGGTATGGCCGAACCGTCCCACTATGAGACGCTCGGTGTTCCTCGAGATGCGGATCGCGAGACGATCCGACGTGCGTATTTGGTGATTGCACGTGCGTCGCATCCGGACCGTCGTTCAGCAGAAGGTACGCAGCGCGCAGACGCTGAGTTGCGAATCCGCGCGGCAAATGCTGCGTGGAACACCCTTGGCGATCAGGCGAAGCGTCGGGACTATGACCTCACTCTTCCTGATCCCGTCCGAATTCAGACGCCGCGTGCAACCCAGCCGAATCTCGGCGATCATCGACCCGCTCCACCTTCGGGCATTGTCGTTTCTTCCGAGACTGCATGGCTATGGAAATGGGGACCTATTGCAGCCGCAGTTCTCGTTGGACTCGTGTTGCTGATTGGCAGTGCATACGCGACTTCGAACGACTCAGCTTCAAGCTCGACGACGGCGCAGGTTTCGGCGGTCAGGTATCAACCGGGTTCGTGCGTTGTGATCCTTGCGAGCGATGGCGGAACGATCGCACTTCCGGTTGGCTGCGCAGACCAGGCTTCGGCGGTCGTGAGTTCCCAGGTTGATTCACCACGACCGTGTCCTCCGCTCACATCCGCCGTGCCACTGTCCGACGGCAAAACCACGTTGTGTCTGGTGAGTGTGCCGTAGAGAACATCCGGCTTGTTGGCAAGCAAAGATTTCTGGTGGTTGTCCCGGCCATTGCGTGCCATCATCGCCAAAACACTCAGGGGGATCTATGACCTACGAACGAATTATCGTCGACGAACCTGCACCGATGGTGCGACGGATCACGCTTAATAATCCGGAGAAGCGCAACCCGCTTGGAGCGACGATGCGGCGCGAAATCATGCACGCACTTCGTGCTCATGATGTCGATGACAGTGTTCGAGTCACCATCATCCGCGGCGCAGGCAAGTGCTTCTCTGCCGGTTACGACTTGGCTGGCAGCCCGACCGATGGCGAGCCCCCGGCCTACCAATCTGCAGATGGCCTCGGCAGTTACCCGCGTGAAGTTACCGAGACATGGATGAGCATCTGGGATTTAGCCAAGCCCGTGATCGCACAGATTCACTCCTACTGCCTTGCAGGAGGAACGGAACTCGCAACAGGTTGTGATCTTGTGTACGTGGCCGATGATGCGCGTATTGGCTATCCAGCTGTTCGTTTTGGAACTCCTGACATGCAATGGCACGCGTGGCTTCTTGGTCCAAAGCTCGGAATGGAACTGATGCTTACAGGCGATTGGATCAGCGGCGTTGAAGCTGCGCAATCCGGATTCGCTACTCGTTCGTACCCGGCCGAGGAACTTGAAGCGCAGGTGCTCGAGAAGGCGACGCGCATCGCGATGATTCCAACTGATATCGCTCAGATCAACAAGCGAACCGTTCATCGCGGTATGGCCGTCATGGGTTTCCCGACCGCTATTCGCCAGGGCACCGAATTGTGTGCGCTGACCATGGGAACCGAAACCTTCCAAGCCTTCATTGCTGAAAAGGATTCTGAGGGTGGTCTCACCGGCGCATTGTCGAAGCGCGATGCAAAGTTCGGCGACTACCGAACGAGCGAAGCCTGAGAATTCAGTTCGAGATCCCGACGGACGCTGACTTCGGGCGGGGATCGATCCGGACGGCAACCAAAACAAGCCCCGCCGCAATAAACGTTGATGCCACTCGAGCTTGGATTGATCCATCCATTGGATAGCCAACCAGGTGGAAAAGGAAAAACACGAACACCGTGATGCCGGCAACGGCGATCGCGTAGTTCGGCACGAGGAATGCCAAGACGACGTATGCAGCAATTGCGACCATGACGATTGACTCAGCGCTCGTTGCCGGTGTGAGTCCGATCAAAGCTCCGGCGACACCGACACCAAGCAACGTGCCGGCGACTCGAAGGGTCACTTTCTCGACGGTTCCGTCTCGGTCAGGACGAGAGATCCACGCGACCGTCATCGGGATCCAATAGGAGTGCGGGAACGCGAGAACTTCCTCAAGCATCGTGGCGATCATGATGACGACGGCAAGTCGAATTGAGTGGAGGATGAATTGGTCGCTCCATTCGAAGTGGACGTTGGCGCGTTTCCACATCGAATCACTCGGCATCTCGCCCGACGCTGAGGGCAGCCTGCGGACAAGCCAACGGAATCCAAACTCGGCGGTGACGGACGCGATCATGATGCTGGCGCCAAGAAGCATCAACAAGGTGTTTGATTTCCAGTCGAACAGATCAATTGGTGAGCCAGAAAAAATGGTGAAGACCACCAATCCAAGAACACCTGCAGTCATCGACGGAATTCCAATCACCCCTGCAAGACCGCAGGCCAATCCAGCGAGACCTCCGATTCCGATATGGAGAAATTGGTGACTTGAAACGAGCGAACCAATGCAGGCTCCGGTCGTGACGGCAAATGCTGCACCTGTCATTGAGGTGAACCGCCGGCGCAGCGAGACGCCTCGATCGGCGATGGCAGTGAACAGGAGTCCAATCCCTAGCGGGAGTAGCGCTCGGACGTCACTCTTTGCGTAGGTAACCGACAGGACTATGAGAATGACGAGCGCTGATCGTATTGGACGCAGATGTTCGAATGCCTCGAGATCCGTTGCAAGAGTTGTCCGGATCGAGCGTCGAATCAGAGTCACCGAGGTGATCGTAGGGGAGTGGTCTCCGCAGCTACGTGTTGCGGGGCAATCCTGAAATTACGGAGCGCAGATCCAGTTTGATCCTGTCCATCGGATGGTGTCGTTCACTGAACACGACAACGTCGACAAGATTGAATCTCCCGCAGGACCAATCGCACCGGGTACACCTTGTTCGCCAGGTGGTCCGGGGGCACCCATCGCTCCTTGAGAGCCAACTGGACCCACTTCACCGACAGCACCTTGCGGGCCTGGCTCCGGCTGCTTCGATGCACTGCAACCAGTGATCGCTTGACGAGTCATTACAAGTCCGAGGACTACGACACCCCACTCAACCGCATGTGATTCGACATGACATGGGTTCCACAGAGTCGATGAGTCAAACAGCCAACGTTTGGGGTGCGGAATCGGTGCAGACCGACTGCAATGAAGTCTTGGTAGTTCTCAGGCGGAACATTCAGGATCATCACAACGAATGAGGGACCGCCACGATGGACGGTCCCTCTTCTTTTCCGAGTGGGCGATACTGGACTCGAACCAGCGACCCCTGCCGTGTGAAGGCAGTGCTCTAGCCAACTGAGCTAATCGCCCCGAGGCGGGAAATGGTAGCCGACCGGTTCGGGGCCCCAATATTCGGAGATCGGCCTGATCACCGGTTCTGCTCGTTCTAAGGTTCGCCGGACACGCACCGTCGGTGCCCACCTGTTCGTACTAGGGAGAAACAATGCCAATTCCTGCCGATGAGTTCCCGCTGCATCAAGCTCCGTATTCGCTTGCTCACGCTGCGTCGAGCGATCGAAATTTCTATGACCGTTCCTATTGGAACGCACACGATCGCAGCGGCGAGGTCTTCCTCATCACTGGTCTCGGTCAATATCCAAACCTCGGTGTTACCGACGCGTTCGCATGCATTCGTCGCGGAGATCTTCAGCACACGATCCGAATGTCCGACGTTCTCGGAACAGATCGCATGAACCAACAGGTTGGTCCTTATCGAATCGAAGTCATCGATCCTCTGAATGAACTTCGCATCACGTGCGCAGGTAAAGAACAGGAGTTCGAGCTCGACCTTCACTGGCGCGGCTCGTTCCCAGCTGTCGATGAATCTCCACACGTTTCACGTAATGGCGCCAAGATCATGCTCGACGCGCAGCGATTCGCTCAGGTTGGAACTTGGGAAGGATTCATCCGAGTCAAGGGTGAAGAGATCCTCGTTGATCCAGCAACGTGGGTCGGAACTCGGGATCGTTCGTGGGGCATTCGTCCTGTCGGTGAACCGGAACCAGCCGGCCGTTGGGTCGCAGAACCGAAGGTCGACGGCGGCTTTTACTGGATCTATGTGCCGCTTCGATTCGACGACTTCGCTCTTGTGTTCATCGCACAGGAAGACGCAGACGGTCTTCGCACTCTGAACGATGCGCTTCGCATTTGGCCTGATGGTCGCGTCGAACCACTCGGTTACCCGAAATACGACATCAACTATCGATCGGGTACGCGCATCCCCGAGTCGGCGACGATTACCGCACAAGCTGCTGACGGTTCGCCCCTCGTTGTCGAGGTTGAATGCCTTGGGCACGTCGCTTTGTCCGCTGGTTGCGGTTACGGACCGGATCCACAATGGACGCATGGCGTCTGGCGCGGTCGGGACTGGATCGAAACGGCAACCTATGACCTTACGAATCAGTCTGATCCCGGCATCATGATTGCGACGCAATACAGCATCCTCGATCATGTCGGTAAGGCAACGCTCGATGGCAAGGTCGGTTACGGCTTGTTCGAACATTCCTGCGCAGGACGGCACACGCCATCAGGGTTCGCCAACGGCGGATCGATGGCTCCCTGATTGAGGGGCTTTCCCCCGAGCACTTAGATCTGAGGCAACAACCCGATGTTCGTCCGGGCCCGTTCCAATACGGGTCCGGCGATCGATCGTGCCTTGTCGGCTCCGCTCGCAAGAATTGCCGCAGTTCCAGTCGGATCGGCGGCGAGTTCGGCAAAGCGTTCTTGAATGGGCCGAAGCGTTTCGACCACTGCTTCAGCAACTGCAGTTTTCAGATCGCCATAGCGCGTGAAGGAATCGGCCAGAGATTCCGGAGCGTTGCCGGTACATGCGCTGAGAATGGACAAGAGGTTCGAGACGCCAGGCTTTTCTGAGGGATCAAACCGAACGTCAGTATCAGTGTCGGTGACTGCACGTTTGATCTTCTTTGCAACCGCGTCGAGATCTTCAAGGACCAGGATTGTGCCCTGCGGCGAATCCTCCGACTTCGACATCTTCTTTGTCGGATGCTGGAGGTCCATGACTCGAGCGCCGATTTTGGGGATAGCCGCTTCCGGCACAACGAACGTGTCGCCGTATCGGCTGTTGAAGCGAATCGCGAGATCGCGTGACAGCTCGAGATGCTGGCGCTGATCATCGCCAACCGGTACTCGATCGGTGTCGTACAGAAGGATGTCTGCAGCCATGAGCGCCGGGTAGGTGAAGAGTCCGGCGGAGACGAACTCCGCTTGATCGCTTTTGTCTTTGAACTGTGTCATCCGACGAAGTTCGCCAAACGAAGCGGTGCACTCCATGAGCCAAGAAAGTTCGGCATGTTCCCGGACATGGCTCTGTACAAAGAGTGTGGAACGGGCGGGGTCGATGCCAATGGCCAGAAGGAGTTGGGCCAGTTCGAGGGTCCGGGTTCTGAGCTCAGCGGGGTCCTGCGGGACCGTGAGGGCATGCAGATCGACCACGCAGAAGATGGTGTCGGCCTCGTCCTGATCGGCGACCCAGTGGCGCAGTGCCCCTAGAAGGTTGCCGAGCTGAACCGGACCGGTGGGCTTGATGCCCGAGAAGACACGCGTCATGGGCGCCGATGCTAGAGGTCCCGGCGAAGGTTTCGGGAACGGAATGCACTTTGACCCCTTCGGACCCCTCTATCGTGAGCCCGTGCCATACGAGGTCCAGACATCGGTCTTTGAGGGTCCCTTCGACCTCCTGCTTCACCTGATCCTTCGGGAGCAGGTGGATCTTTACGAAATCTCGCTCGCTCGGATCGTCGACGCGTATTTGGTCGAGATCGAGAAAATGGAACACGTCGATCTCGAGATCACGACTGAGTTTCTGCTGATTGCGGCCACGCTGGTGGAACTCAAGTGCAAGCGTTTACTGCCAGATGACACCGACTTCGATCTCGACGACGAGTTCTCGTTGTGGGAAGAGCGAGATCTCCTCATTGCACGTTTGCTCGACTGCAAAACATTCAAAGACGCTGCGCATGTTCTCTCTGACCTTTTCGACAACGCCGCGATGTGTGTACCCCGACGTGCCGGTCTCGATGAGCGCTATCTCGAATTAGCCCCAGACCTTCTCGAAGGTGTCGACATCGATGATGTACGCGCGGCCTATATCCGTGCCATGACGCCGAAGCCGGTCCCGGTCGTGAGCGTCGAGCACATTCACAGCGTTCGAGTAAGCGTCGGAGAAGCAGTCGAGGAACTCGTCGACGAGCTTCCGCGTTTCGGTCGCGTCTCGTTCCGCCGTCTTACCGAGACCTTGGTGGAACGACTCGAGATCGTTGTTCGCTTTTTGGCTGTCCTCGAATTGTTTAAGCAGGGATTCATCGAACTCGACCAGCCGGCGGCATTCGGTGATATCGAAATCATTTGGGTCGGTTCACCGGCCATTGGTGTGGCGGACCTCGCCGACATCGATAACTACGACGGCTAAGGGTTGTTATGTCTGCCGATATCAAACGCGCACTCGAAGCGATCATCATGGTTGCTGATACGCCCGTTCCAACCGACATGCTGGCGCAGCTGACTGGCTTACCTGCAGATCGTGTCGATGCGATCCTTGTCGAGCTTGGCTCTGAATATGCACGGGACGAACGTGGCTTTCAGCTCGTTCGCGTCGCTGGTGGTTGGCGTTATCAGAGCCACCCCGATCAAGCTCCGTACATCGAACAGTTCGTACTCGAAGGGCAGTCGGCAAAGCTTTCGGCTGCAGCCCTCGAAACTCTTGCGATCGTTGCCTACAAGCAACCGATCAGCCGCGCTCAGATCGCGTCTATTCGCGGCGTCGGTGTCGACAGCGTGGTTCGCACTCTCGAACAGCGCGGTTACATCGGTGAAGTTGCACGCGATCCAGGGCCCGGCCAAGCGGTGATGTTTGGAACAACGCCTGAATTCTTGATGAAGATGGGTCTCGATTCACTTTCACAGTTGCCATCGATTGCCGATTTCGTTCCAGGTGCCGATGTTGTTGAAGCACTCGAAATCGGTCTTCGTGTGGAGTCTGCAACCGAAGACATCGTGGTCGTCGAAGAAGACGCAAACGGAACGACTGATGGTGTCCGACCTTCGTTGGGCGATCTGCTCGACGGCGATGGCCCGGTGTGATCGACGAGGAGCGAACGGGGGAGCGCCTTCAGAAGGTTCTCGCTCGAATCGGTATCGGTAGTCGCAGGGTTTGCGAGGATCTCATCGCCGACGGTCGCGTCACGGTGAACGGCGAAATCGCCGAACTGGGTCGTCGAGTTGACGCCGATACAGACGAAGTCGCGGTGAATGGCGTGATCATCGGCGTCAAACCGGGGCTCGTTCATCTGCTGCTCAACAAGCCGACGGGTGTTGTTACAACTGCAGACGACCCACAGGGACGTCCGACAGTGCTTCAACTCGTTCCCGAAGAACCACGGGTTTTTCCAGTTGGACGGCTTGATATGGAAACTGAGGGCCTCCTTCTTCTCACGAATGACGGGGATCTCGCTCATCGTTTGACGCATCCTTCCTTCGGCGTGGAAAAGGAATACGTCGCCCACGTTGAAGGAGAGCCGACGCGAGGCGAACTTCGGATGCTTCGTGAGGGGGTCATGCTCGAAGACGGAGTCACAGCGCCGGCCAAGGCGGCGCTGTTGGGTCCGGGGATTCTCAGGCTCACGATTCATGAGGGGCGGAATCGTCAGATTCGACGCATGTGCGAGGCCGTTGATCACCCGGTCAAGCGTCTGATCCGAACTCGCATCGGCCCACTGGCCGATCGAAAGCTGAAGCCAGGGCAGTGGCGACCACTGACGGGTGAGGAACTTCGCTCACTTGAGCGTGCTGCGGTCGCTCGGCCGAATGAAACTCCTCCGGGTCGTTGACCTCACCGTTCTAGGATCACTCCGTGACTTCTGTTGTTCGAGCGCTTCGTGGCGCCACCACTATTGATTCCGACACCGCCGATAACGTTCGCGTACGAACGATCGCGCTGCTCGAGCAGATGCTCGAGCGAAATGGAGTCGATCATGACGACATCATCAGTGTTCTGTTCACCGCGACTGATGACATCCACTCAATGTTCCCGGCGTCAGCCGCTCGCGACATCGGCTTCGGGGACATCCCGCTGATTTGCGCCCGCGAGCTCGACATCACTGGCGCGACGCCTCTCTGTATCCGCGTGCTGATGCATCTCACGACGACCCATTCGCGTTCTGAGCTTCGCCATGTGTACCTCGAGGGTGCGAGCGGTCTACGCGACGATTTGCCGGAGTGATTTCTATGGATCCGGAGACAGAACAACGCACCGCTCTCATTGTTGGAGTCGGGCTCATCGGGGGATCAGTTGGTCAGCGTCTCCGTGCTGCTGGTTGGCGCGTGCTCGGCCGCGACCGATCAATCGCATGCCTTGAACGTGCGCTCGCCCTCGGAGCAATCGACTCGATCGCCCCTGACGGTTTCGTCAAAGGGATTGACCTCACCTTTGTTGCCACGCCGGTCGGAGCTATCGCTGACGAGGTTGCGCTCGCACTCCGTACTACCGATGGTCTTGTGACTGACGTTGGAAGCGTGAAGACGCCGTTGCTTTCGCTGATGGAAAACCCTCGGTTCATTGGCGGTCATCCAATGGCCGGGTCAGAGCAGGAAGGTGTCGATGGCTCACGGCCCGATCTCTTCGAAGGT
Source organism: Microthrixaceae bacterium (assembly GCA_947455015.1). Classification (GTDB taxonomy): domain Bacteria; phylum Actinomycetota; class Acidimicrobiia; order Acidimicrobiales; family Acidimicrobilacustridaceae; genus Acidimicrobilacustris. The sequence goes on from CANGMY010000012.1 coordinate 10,888, forward strand.
CGCACCTGGGTACTCACGCCTGTCGATACGAGCGACGACGAAACGCTCGCGTCGATCCGAAGCATCGTGTCCGGTTTCGGAGCCGAGGTCGTTTCGTTGCCTCCCGCTCAGCACGATTCAATGGTGGCGATCGTCTCCCATGTCCCGCATCTCACGGCAGCAAGCCTCATGGGTCTTGCCGATGAGCGTTCGAGTGAACACCGAAGTCTCATGCGGTTAGCTGCCGGTGGATTTCGCGACATGACCCGCATCGCCGCGAGCCATCCAGGAATTTGGCCCGACATTTGCAATGAGAACAGAGACGCCATCGTTTCTGAGCTCGATCGACTCGTTGCCACACTTTCCTCGGTGCGTTCGATCGTTGCGGAAGGCGATCGCGATGCGCTCGTAGCAATTCTTGAGCGTGCTCGAAACGCTCGGCTTGCGCTTCCTGCTCGATTTGCACGGGCCGAGGATCTCGCCGAACTTCGAATCCCGGTGGCCGATCAGAAGGGTGCACTAGCCGGAATCACCATGATTGCAACAGAACTCGATGTCAGCATCGCCGACATCGAGATCGCCCACTCTGTTGAAGGAGACGAGGGCGTCGTCATTCTCCTCGTTGAGGCTGCGAATGGTCAGCGATTGCGAGATGGTCTCACCGACCGCGGGTACAAAGCAGTCCTGCGTCCACTGGACGGATCAGAAGACCGCTAATGGTCGACGCTCTTGCGATCCTCCCATTTGACGGACCAATCGATGCCGTCGTCACTCCTCCTGGTTCGAAGAGCATTACGAACCGGGCACTTCTTGCTGCAGCGTTAGCCCCAGGGAAGAGCACGCTTCGTGGCGTCCTCTTTGCTGAGGACACCGAGGCAATGATCGATTGCATAGGTGATCTCGGTGCAACCGTCGAACGAACCGACGAACCGACAACACTTTGTGTCACTGGTGTTGGTGGAAGCCTAAGTGTTGATTCCCTGAGATTTTTCGCCAGACAGTCCGGCACGACTGCCCGTTTCCTGGCGTCAGCACTTGCGCTCGGACATGTTCCTCTGACGCTCGACGCCGATGACGCCATGCGCCAACGACCGATGAACGATGCGTTTCTCGCTCTTCAGCATCTAGGTGTCAAGGTCTCGTTTCAAGACTCCGAAGGCTGTCTCCCCGCGATCATCGAAGGTCCGGTGCAGGTCGTCGGAGAAACGCCGACGATTACGATCGACGCTTCGGTCTCGAGTCAGTTCACTTCCGGTCTCCTCCTCGCAGCACCATGCATGCCCGAAGGGCTACGAATCGAAATCAGCGGTGAGGTGGTCTCACGTCCGTATCTCGATATGACTGTTGAGGTGATGGCTTCGTTCGGTTCGGTGGTCGATCAACCAGACGAGCGCACGTTCATCGTTGCACCAGGTGGATATGTTGCGACTGACTTCGCAATCGAACCGGATGCTTCCGCCGCTTCCTATTTTTTTGCCGCCGCTGCGATCTGTGGAGGGACCGTTCGCATCGAGGGTCTTGGGACCGACTCGATGCAAGGCGATGTCCATTTTGTTGACGTTCTTGCCGATATGGGCGCAATCGTTTCCGTCGACAGGAACTCGATCACAGTGACCGGTGCGCCGCTCCATGGCGTGACTTCCGATTTCAGTCAGATCTCCGACACGGCGCAGACAGCAGCCGCAGTAGCCGTTTTCGCCGACGGACCGACAACGATCACTGGCATCGGTTTTATTCGTAAGAAGGAAACCGATCGAGTTGCTGCGGTCGTTACCGAACTCAGACGTATGGGCGTCGACGCAACTGAAGATGCAGATGGGTTCACTGTGTCACCAGGTTCAACGTCGCCGACAACCGTGGAGACCTATGACGACCATCGAATGGCGATGAGTATGGCGCTGATTGGATTTGCTCGTTCTGGCATCTCTATCGCTGATCCAAACTGCGTTCGAAAGACGTTTCCGACATACTTCACCGAGATGGAACGACTCCGCCCTGGGGGCAACAAGTGACTGAACAACCAATGGTGATTGCGATTGACGGACCGGCAGGTTCCGGAAAGTCAACCGTGGCGAAGGCAGTCGCAATCCGACTTGGCCTGGACTATCTCGACACCGGCGCGATGTATCGATCGGTGGCGTTCGCTGCGCTACGCGGCGGCGTCGATCCCGAGGATGCAGAGGTTGTCGGAAATCTCGCCCGAAACATGGAACTCGATGTAGACGCAAGCGGGAAGATCACCGTCGACGGTGTTGATGCGACAATAGAAATTCGGGGACCAGAAGTAACCCGTGCCGTCAGCATCGTCGCTGCCAATCCAGATGTGCGCACCGAAATGCGTGCGAGGCAGCGCCAGTGGGTCGCGAAACGGGGTGGAGGCGTAATGGAAGGTCGCGACATCGGGACCGTTGTCTTCCCCGATGCGCGTTTGAAGGTGTACCTCGATGCCAGTCCCGAGGTTCGTGCGGCTCGACGTTCCAAGGAGGTTTCGGACCTTTCCTACGAAACAGTTGCCACGGACCTCGCCCGTCGCGACGCTCTCGATCAGAACCGCACCCATGATCCGCTGCGAACCGCCGAAGACGCTGTCGTGATCGATACGAGTGATTTGAGCGTTGATCAGATTGTTGACGCAATCATGGAGTCATTGTCGTGAGTCGGCGCGAGATTTACATCCCCGAAGGACACGACAACGGGGAAGTACTCACTCTCGCTCAAAAGGTGATGCACCACTCTGTTCGAATCATTCTCGAGATTGTGATTCGTCTCTATTTCCGTCTTGAAGTCCATGGAAGAGAAAACATCCCTAAACGTGGACCGTTCATCATCTCGCCGATTCATCGCTCTTACCTTGATACGCCAGTTATCGGCGCTGCTATCTGGCGCTTACTTCGGTATATGGGTGCAGAGAAGATGTGGACGAATCGACAACTTGGTTGGTTCCTCACTGCGATGGGCGGCTTCCCGGTTCAACGCGGCGCTGCAGACCGTGATGCTTTGAAAGCGGCGTTGACCGTCGTCGAGCGGGGAGAGCCTTTGGTGATGTTCCCTGAGGGAACTCGTCAATCCGGCCCCGTCGTCTGCGAAATGTTTGACGGTCCCGCTTACGTCTCATGCCGGACGGGTGCGCCGATTATCCCGATTGGTCTTGGTGGAACCGAACGCGCCATGCCGAAAGGTAAGAAGTTCATTCGCCCAGTAAAGATGGTTGTCGTGATCGGCGAGCCAATCTCGCCGCCACCGAAGAAGGAAAGCGGTCGAGTCTCACGCAACGGAGTGCGCGAGATGACCGCTACTTTGAGCGAGAGACTCCAGGACCTCTTCGACGAAGCCCAACTTCGGGCGGGAGCACCGAACCAGCACTAATGCGCTGCACTCAGAGACTCATGTCACCTGTGAGTTTCCGAACCAGTGGTTCGAAATGTGAGAGTGGCAGGGTGTCGTAGTCGGTGTCGAATGCGATCTGATCCCATTCATCAGCAAACTTTGCAGCAAGCTCAAACTGTTCTGACGTGAGAGAGTCGCGGTGCTGCTCACGAGCGTTCGGGTCTGCACCGAAGTGGTGGTAGTAGTGCTTGCCTTGGAAGTCCTGATGGACGCGGATCATTTGGTACACGTCGTCGCGAACATATGGCTTAATCATCTCGGCGGAAATAGCGCCGTGGTTGGAAACCGTGATCGCCTTGCCAACGTCGTGCATGAGCGAAGCGAACACAACTTCCTCGTCGGCCCCAGCACGCTCGGCAAGTGTTGCGGTCTGCAGGCAATGTGTGAGTTGGTCCGCATTGAATCCATCGGTGATTTCGCCGAGAGATTCAAGGAGCATCAGCATGCGATCAGCAACTCGTCCTTGATTCACGAAGTGCTGGGCGCCGATGTGGAGCCATTGTTCCTGTGTGGATTCGTCCATACGAGTGAATGATGTGGCCATAGCGACAAGTCTGCCTCGTTCGGGCGATGTTGTGTCGAATTCTTAGGCCGGCGCCGTCGAAAGCATGATCCCAAGAAGAACTGCGGCAAGCCCCGCCAACAGCGAGACCGCCCCTCCAACAGCCAAAACAGCCTTGGATCGGCCACCAGCGTGGAAGGCGGCTGCGATGCCGGTTGCAGCAACCATCACGAGCTTCATACCCAGGGTGGCATTCCATGCTGTGCCCTTTGAGCCTGGCGATTCTGCGAGCAGATTCCAGATGCCAGTAATGAAAAGCACACCAAAGGCGGACCATGCGATGACGTTGAATCGTTTCGCTGCTGCTTTCGGAGCATCGGGTCCGAGCCCCCGAAGGATGGGGAGAAGACCTAAGAGCGTGAGCTGACCTCCCACCCAAACAGTCGCTGCCGTGACGTGCAAAAACAACCGAATTGTTTCGAGTGTGACTGGGAGCATTGACGGGTTCGATTCAGGCGAGTGACGCAAGCACGTCGCTGGCATGCAGCGATCGGTCTTGTGTCGGAGGGCGGGCGTCAACTGGTCCACCGAATGCGAGGGTGGCGGCGGCGTCGATCGTGGCGATGAGGTCGCGCAAATTGCGAGGGGGAGGAAAGTACTCATCTTCTTCGGTCACCTGAACGACTTCAACGCCGTTGACGGGAGCGATTCTCGTAATCACTGATTCGACGAGTTCCTCGGGAGCAGAAGCGCCAGCGGTGACTCCGACTACTCCGTGCAGATCGTCGGGGAGTTCCTCTGCTCCGTTGACGCGGTACACACGCGCACAACCTGCTTGACGAGCGAGACTCTCAAGGGCTCGAGTGTTCGAAGAATTTGCGGAACCAATCACGACAACCGCATCGCACTTGGGAGCGATCTCGAGGAGCGCCGATTGGCGATTCGTTGTGGCGAAGCAGAGATCAGATCGGCCAGGTACCCACATGTCGGGGAAACGCTCACGCGTTGCATCGAGAACATCGGCCCAGTCGCGGTGACTCAAAGTGGTTTGCGCTAGGAGGGCGACTGGTTCGTTGAACGAAGGGAGTTCGGCAACCTCCTCGACAGATTCAACGCGGTGGATGTTGTCGGGTGCAACGGCCATGGTTCCGACAGCTTCTTCATGGCCTTCATGGCCGATGTAGACGATCTGGTAGCCCTTACCGGCGCGAACCTTCACTTCGTGATGAACCTTGGTAACGAGTGGGCAGACCGCGTCGACCACATAACCACCGTTCGATTGCGCGGCCGCCACCACCTCGGGTGCGCTTCCGTGAGCGGAAAGCATGATCGGACTTCCGGCCGGTACCTCAGAAATATCGTCGACAAAGACCACGCCGAGATCTCGAAATCGCTCAACAACCCGTTGGTTGTGCACGATCTCGTGGTAGCAGTAGACCGGGGCCTCGAAAGAGCGAACCATCCAGGCCAACGCTTTGATAGCCATCTCCACGCCGGCACAGAATCCTCGCGGGGCAGCGAGAAGAACCTTCTGAACAACCGGTGATTCCTCCGCTGGGGATTGGCGCGACAACTGCTCGTTCATGGGATGAGAGGCTACCGGCACTAGCCTTGGTGGCTATGTCCTCACCGCGTGTTGTCAGCGTCGCGCCCGCGTCGCCGGCCGAGCGAGCCGGTTTATTGCCCGGAGATCTGATTCTCCGGCTCAATGGCGAGGTCCCTCGAGACATCATTGCGTTCCGATTGCTCGCCGACGAGGGTGAACTCAGCCTTGACGTCGATCGCGGGGGATTGCAGATCTCGGTTGATGTCGAAAAGAAAGATGGCGAGTCGCTCGGGGCTGAGATCCATTCTGCGCTGTTCGACCAGGTCAGAACCTGTGACAACCATTGCGAGTTCTGCTTCATCTATCAGCTGCCGCCGAATTTACGTGAGTCGCTGTATCTCAAGGACGACGATTACCGGCTCTCGTTCCTGTACGGAAACTTCACGACTCTCACACGTTTCACTGAACTCGATCTTGAGCGCGTGGTGACCGAACGCATTTCGCCTCTTCATGTGTCGATTCACGCGACTGACCCAGACCTGCGCTCATCAATGCTTCGGAATCGACGTGGAGCGTCAAGTCTCCGTTGGCTTCGAGCACTTCTTGACCATGGCATCGAGGTCCACGGTCAGGTCGTGGTTTGCCCTGGCAGGAACGATGGGCAAGCACTCGACGAAACACTCGCAACGGTGCTCGACCTCTATTCGGAGCTTGCGACCTTGAGCATCGTTCCGCTCGGAGTTAGCAACTTCAATACCGAGCCGACGATGCGTCCCCATACACAGGCCGAGGCGAGAGACGTTGTCGATGCGGTGCACGACTGGCAAGACATCTATCTCGCAACACTTGGCCGACGGATGGTGCACGCTGCTGACGAGTACTACCTGTTGGCAGATCGCCCCTTTCCCGATCACAGCGTTTATGAAGAGTTCCC
>CANGMY010000013.1 GCA_947455015.1 Microthrixaceae bacterium
TCGGTCGGCCAAGACCCGGCCTAATGGGGATCCATTGGTGGCGAAAGAGTTTCCAGTGGTGCGAACCGATCGGGGAACAGTGAGGCTGCGGCAAGTTGTTCGCCGAGTTCTGTTCGTCGCCCATCGCTTGTGAGTTTCGATGGCCAGCCATTGTGGACCTGGTACGCATTGGCCGCATAGAGAAGTGCTGTGCCGAGAAAACGGCGGCGCCATTGTTCGGCGACAAATACTTGATCGACGACACCCTCAAGGTGCCACCAGCGGATGGCGCCGACTTGGTCGGTGCTTTGCACGGGAAGTGAGAAGAATTCGGGGTTCGTGAGGACTGTTCCTGTTTCGACATGATCGGTGGCAAAGCCAGCCAGCATCATCGCCGGGCGAGACGCGTCAAGATCGGGAACAACCACAAACCAGAGTGCCGGAGCGTCACGAAGCGCTTTCGGATTGAGCCCGATGACGGAACGGCCGCCGGAGTCGACATCGGTTCGCCACAGTTCGTGTGCGTCATCAATAGCGACAGGACCGTCGATGACGTCAGCATCCTGATGGGCATCGCTGACGATTGCCCGCGCGCGCCATCGGTTTCTAGGGAGCGATTCCTCACGTGCGTACCAAGCGGGGGTTCCTGCCGGGGGTGCCTCAACATTCGGAAACGAGGCAGACCAAGGTGTGGCCACGTTGATGCTCAGCCCGCGAATGAAGGAGTCACGGAACGATCAGGAACAGTCGTGGTCGTCGTTGTTGCGTTCGGGTCGGTGATTGTGAGCGTCACCAAACTGTTGGGAACTTTCGCTTTCTGGACCTCGGCATTGTAGAGAAGCTCGGCCGCAAACCAGAGGTTGCAGTTGACGACATCGAATGATGAATTCGATTGCATCAGAGCGCTCATCGTGGCTACGAGCGGTGCGTAGCTCTGGTTCGGAACAATCGGATCTCCGGTGGATTGGTCGCAGAAATTCCAGAGTCCCGCAGTCATCAGCTGCAAAAGGTATGCCGACTGCGCTGCATCGCCGGTTGTTGTGACTGCCTGGCTGACTGCGCCGTAATACGGGTCAGCGAGTTGAGAGATTGAGAGATCACTCCCAAAGGGGCGATAGCCACCGTATGTGTGCGCAAGGTTTGTTGGCGAAACGGTGATCGTGCGGCCTGTGAAATTGACTTCGAACCTGAGCGAACTTGCCGTTGGGAGGATGGAGCCGCCACCAGTTAACGAGAACGTCGTGGACCCATCGACTACGGGCATCAGGTAGTAGCCCGTGCCGGGATATGAGATGAGTCCGTCAACAAACGCGGAATTTCCGCCGCCGTTCACGTAATCGCTTTGCCATGTGGCTTGGTCGGTCCAGCCAAGGTCTGGGATGCACTCAAAGCTCTGCGTGCCGTCAGTGACAGTGAGCACGGGAACGATGTCGGTACCGATGACTGGTGTGGGGGTGACAGCGTTGTTCTCGTTTACGACATCGAAGCTCAGTAGGTCGGCGTTGTCTTTCGTCAGGCCGAAGTACGGCGTGCACGCTTCATAGGTGCCAGGTGCAGAGATCGTGCTCGGTTGGAGCTGGCCTGATCCCTCAACAGGTTGAGCGGTTGCGGGTGATGTGACGGCAGGAGCGACGATTGAGGCGATCCCCAGCGATGCTGCGATCCCACTGAAAAGAAGACGACGTGACTCGAAGAAGTTTCGAATAACCATGTTCAGACGATACGGCACGGACCATTACGGAGCACGTCAGCGGTTTAGAACAGGCGTAACTCGTCTGACTCGATGCCTCGGAGTTCGTCGTAGTCGACTTCGACACACTCAATGCCGCGAGCCTCGGCGAGTACGCGCGCTTGTGGCTTGATGATCTGTGCCACAAAGATGCCGCGCACTGGTTTCACATCGGGATCGAGGTCCATGCGTTCGAGATAGCGCGTGAGTTGTTCAACGCCGTCGATTTCGCCGCGGCGTTTGATCTCAATTGCGACCGATCGACCATCGGCATCGCGACAAAGCAGGTCAACCGGACCGATGTCGGTGAAGTACTCGCGCTTGATGAGGCGTAAATCGTCGGCGATCGCTGTTGGATTCGCTGCAAGCAATTCCTGCAGGTGCGCTTCGACGCCGTCCTTTTGTAGCCCGGGGTCCTCACCAAGTTCATGGGCGGAATCGTGATGCACTTCAACCATGGTGATGGTGAGTGTTTCGCCTTTGGGGTTGGTGATAACCCAACGCCCCTCTTCCTCGGACACACGATTTGGTGCGTTCATCCAATTGAGCGGCTTGTATGCGCCGCCATCGGAATGGATCGCGACACATCCATCGGCTTTCACCATGATGAGTCGGGTTGCCAGTGGAAGGTGAGCCGACAATCGACCGGCGTAATCAACAGAGCAGGTGGCGATGACAAGACGCATGAGGTCGTCATCGTAGGCGCAGGGAGTTAGTTAACTCCGCGCTTTTCGAATCGGGTCTTAATGAGCTCGCGACGCTCTTGAAGGTCTCGATAAGTAAAGCGATCAACGGAACGGTCAAGTCCGATGCTGTCTTTCACGCCGGCGAGATCAACCTCGAAGGCCGAAGGATCGAAGCCAGCTTCGGCGAACAGTTTTTCGCCGTGGGTTTGTACGAAGTACATCGAGATCTGAGTGATCTCGGCGAAGATGTCGAGATCGGGAGCGAGGCGCGCGATTGCGCCATCGAGGAACACGAGGTTCTTCACGTAGAGCATGAGTTCCTTGGGCATGCGTGCGCCGTAGCCCAGGAGCATTTTCACAATCTTTTGGACTTCTTGGATCATTTCGTCGGGATCGGCGGTGGTGGGATCGATCGTGGGGGCGCCGAGCCCGAGATCGGCGATCACTGCGTCGATATCGGTGTCGAGGGGAAGCGCACCGAGGTCGCACAGTGCTGCGATCTGCATGTGGACGTCGTTCACGGTTGCGCCGAGCATGAGGCGAAGGAAGGCGCGACGTTGGCGTTCGTCCATGCGGCCGGTGATGCCGAAATCGAGAAGGGCAACTTTTCCATCGGGGAGGACGAAGAGATTTCCGCCGTGCAGATCGCCATGGAAGATGCCTTCGATGATGGCGCCTTCCATGAAGCCGATCATTCCGGTGCGTACAACCTCGTGCGTATCGACGCCGGCATCACGCATTGAATCAACATCGTCGAAGTTGAAACCAGAAAGTCGTTCCATCACGAGCACTCGGCGGGTGACCAACGTGGGGTGAGGTCGAGGAACGATGTAACCCCGCTGTTTGAGAGCAACGAAAGATGCTGCAACATCGAGCATGTTCTGTGCTTCGAGACGGAAGTCGAGTTCTTCGCTAATTGTTTCGGCGAAGAGTTCAACAAGTGCTGGCGGATTCGCGAGCGAAGCGAACGGAAGGCGGCCAACGAGGAACGGTGCAAGCCACGCCATCACACGAATGTCTTTGTTGACCAGCGATGCGACGGTGGTGCGTTGCACTTTGACCACGACCGGTTCACCCGTGCGCAGAACAGCTCCGTGAACCTGGGCGATTGACGCGGCAGCGAGTGGTGTTTCGTCGAAAGACTCGAAAATGTCTTCGAGTGGAGCGCCAAAGTCTTCTTCGACAATCGATCGCACGATGTGGAACGGCTGAGCAGGGACTTGATCACGACACTTCTTGAATTCAGTGACGAGTTCTTCGGGGAACAGTCCTTCCCCAGAGGAAATGATTTGGGCGAGCTTGATGTAGGTCGGTCCGAGGCGTTCGATGGAACGACGAAGCCGACGAGAGAGATCAGTACGGCTTGCTTCGCGGTCGCCGGCTTTTCCTTTACGACGGCCAGTGGCCCACCACATTCCGAGTGCGGTTCCGAAATCGGCCACGACAGTGGCGGCGCGCTTGACGTCAGGCAATCGGCGTGGCGTCGTGAGATCGGGCAGGTCGTGTTGGGTGAGCCAACGAATGGAATCGACCACTTCGCGCCACGGCATGGCGGCGGGGTCCACGATCCAAGGTGGATCGTTTGAGAACGAGCCAATGGCAAGATCGGCCGGACCGCTTTCAGCGTCGGCGTTTGCAGATTCGTGGGCGACGGGGGGAGTCGACATCGGCTCCGAGTGTACGGGCGCAGTGATGCGATTCCCCGGTCGCGGCCTACATCAGGTCAGCGATGATCTCGAGGGTTTGGTCCGCGAATTCTTTGCGACAGATCAGGAGATCAGGAAAATAGGGGTCGGGATTGTTGTAGCGCATGGGCGAACCATCGATACGTGAGGCGTGAAGGCCCGCAGCGAGTGCGACCGCGGCGGGTGCGCAGTTGTCCCATTCGTATTGGCCGCCGGCATGCACATAGATGTCGGCGATTCCGAGCACAACGGCCATGGCCTTTGCGCCAGCGGAACCCATTTGAATGAACTCTGCATTCAGTTCGTCAGCAACGGCGTGGGCAACAAATGGGGCGCGCGATCGACTGACCACGAGGCGGGGGGCTTGACCCTCAGGACGTTCGGGCACGACGGGCGGGTTCGCCGTTGAGAGAACGAGATCAAGCGAGGGGAGCGACACCGCGCCAATCGTTGGCTCGCCATCGATGGCGAGAGCAACGTGCACGGCCCAGTCTTCGCGGCCCTCTCCGTATTCACGCGTGCCGTCGAGTGGGTCAACGATCCAGGCGCGTGAGGAGGAAAGCCGATGGCTGTTGTCGCGGCCCTCTTCAGAAAGTACGGGATCTTCGGGACGAAGCTCTGCGAGTTTCTCCATGAGCCAGACGTGCGACTCGCGATCGCCGGCGTTCTTGATGGTCCGCTGATCAGCACCTTTGAGAGTGAGATCGGCCCGCAGCGAGACCAACAACTTGCCTGCATCTACGGCGAGTTGTTCGGCGACCGCGTGGTCATCAAGTGCGGTCATCGTTGGTCTCCGGTGCGAGGTGGACGGTGAAACTGGTTAGAGGATTATTGCTGGCGGCCGAGTTCGATGGCGCGACCCACGAGTTTCCGAACTTCGGTTTCGTTCGCGCCTTCGGCGACGAGTGTTTCGATGCGAGATTCGAGGTCAGCTGCAAGTCGTTCATCGATAACGGGAGCAACGGGCTCGCCGGGTTTCGCCAAGGAACCTGGTGGAGAGACCTGAGTGACGAGCACGAGCGCAAGCGCCGCGACCGCGGTGATGAGGCCGAAGGTGATGGCGAAGCCGTTGTTGTCGAGAATCGAACCGGCGATCATCCCGCCGATGCCGAGCACGAAGACCACGATGACAATGCGACGGATCGCGCGAGGTCCGATCGGTGAGCCCGATCGTGGGGCGTCGGCCGTAACTAATTCGACGCTCATCGCACCAACGGCTTGTACTTGATGCGATGCGGCTGATCGGCGTCGGCACCGAGTTCCTTCTTGCGGAAGGCCTCGTATTCGGTGAAGTTGCCTTCGAACCATCGCACCTGTGAGTCGCCTTCGAAGGCAAGCACATGGGTGGCAACGCGGTCGAGGAACCAGCGATCATGACTGATCACAACAGCACAACCGGCGAAGGCTTCGAGGCCGTCTTCGAGAGCACGCAATGTGTCGACGTCGAGGTCGTTGGTGGGCTCATCAAGAAGGAGGACGTTGCCGCCGCGAGCGAGCACCTTCGCGAGATGAACTCGGTTGCGCTCACCGCCAGAGAGCACGCCCACTTTCTTCTGCTGGTCGGAACCTTTGAAGTTGAACGAGGCGACGTAGGCGCGGCCGTTCATTTCGCGGGTACCGAGTTTCACGATTTCGTTGCCGTCGGTGATTTCCTCGTAGACCGTCTTTTCGGAATCAAGGATGTCGCGGCTTTGATCGACATAGGCAAGGTTGACGGTGGGGCCAACCTTGAGAGAACCGCTATCGGGTTCTTCGCCACCGGTGAACATGCGGAAGAGGGTTGTCTTACCAGCGCCGTTGGGACCAATGACGCCGACGATGCCCGCTCGGGGCAATGAGAAGGAAAGGTCTTCGATGAGAAGTCGATCGCCGAATCCCTTCGTGACACCTTCTGCTTCGATGACGACATCGCCGAGACGTTCGCCCGACGGAATGAAGATTTCGAGTCCGTCGCCGCGACCTTGAGCTTCTTGAGATTCGGCAAGCAACTGTTCGTATGCAGAAAGTCGGGCCTTGCCCTTGGCTTGGCGCGCTTTCGGAGCCATGCGCACCCACTCGAGTTCGCGAGCGAGGGTGCGGGCCCGTGAGGACTCCTGCTTCTCTTCCTGCTTGAGTCGGTCTTGCTTCTGATCGAGCCAGCTCGAGTAGTTGCCTTCGAACGGAATGCCGCGACCGTGATCGAGTTCAAGAATCCAACGAGCAACGTTGTCGAGGAAGTAACGATCATGGGTAATGGCGACGACGGTGCCGGGGTAATCACGCAGGAATCGTTCGAGCCATGCGACTGATTCGGCGTCGAGATGGTTGGTGGGTTCGTCGAGCAGCAAAAGATCGGGCTTGCTTAGGAGTAGGCGGCACAGCGCAACGCGTCGACGTTCACCTCCGGAGAGGGTGGAGACATCGCCATCAGAGGGAGGAAGTCGAAGCGCATCCATCGCGATTTCAATCGTGCGCTTGAGATCCCACGCACCTGAGGCTTCGATCTTGGCTTCGAGTTCGGCTTGTTCTTCGCCGACCTTCTCGAAGTCGGCGTCGGGATCGCCCCACTTGGCGAGGACGGCGTCGTAGCGCTCAAGCAGTGTGGCGGTTTCGCCGAGTCCGTCCATGACGTTGCCCATGACGTCTTTGGTCTCGTCGAGGTGCGGCTCTTGTTCGAGCAGGCCAACCGAGAATCCGGGGGAGAGGCGAGCCTCGCCGGTGAATCCGTCGTCGAGGCCGGCCATGATCTTGAGGAGCGAGGACTTGCCAGAGCCGTTCGAACCAATGACGCCGATCTTGGCCCCTGGATAGAACGAGAGGCTGATGTCCTTCAGAACCTCACGGTCGGGCGGATAGAACCGGCTCACCTTGTGCATGGTGAAAATGAACTGTGCACTCATGGCGGGCAAGGGTAGTGATCAGACCGCCTCGAGTGTGAACTGACGCTTGAGGCTCTCGGGCAGAGTTTCTCCCCGGACGCGACAGTGCCCCGCCGAAGCGGGGCACTGGTTACTGCGGTTGCGGCTGAAGCTCAGCGGCGAGTTGCACGACGCTTGGCCGGAGCCTTGCGTGCCGTGGTCTTCTTCGCTGCGCGCTTCTTGGCCGGAGCCTTCTTCGCTACGCGCTTCTTGGTTGCGCGCTTCTTGGCCGGAGCCTTCTTCGCTACGCGCTTCTTGGTTGCGCGCTTCTTAGCGGGTGCCTTCTTGGCAACGCGCTTCTTGGTTGCACGCTTCTTGGCCGGAGCCTTCTTGGCAACGCGCTTCTTGGTTGCGCGCTTCTTAGCGGGTGCCTTCTTGGCAACGCGCTTCTTGGTTGCGCGCTTCTTGGCCGGAGCCTTCTTCGCTACGCGCTTCTTGGTTGCACGCTTCTTGGCCGGAGCCTTGCGTGCAGTGGTCTTCTTTGCAACGCGCTTCTTGGCGGGAGCCGCCTTCTTCGCGGTGCGCTTCTTTGCGGGTGCCTTCTTGGCCGCCCGCTTCTTCACTGCTGCCATCTTCGCCTCCTCGGCGTCTTCATGGTTTGTGTAGTGGTACCAACAACAGCTGCATGAATCGCTACTGAAGTGCACGCCGCACATGGTTTGTATGGCGATGCGAAGAAAACGGTACTCACATCGCGCACGCAAATGGTGAATCCGTGGATGCACGCGTTGTTTCGCGCAAATTTTTCCGTTGAGAACGTTGACTGAGTTACGCGTGAGCGCGCACGCACACAACCAGCGCGTTTCGCGTGGTGAAAGTGCATAAACGTCGATGTGCGCGACCCCATTTGAAGTTTTCCACAGGCAATTTGCCCAAGTGCCACTTGGATTTTTTGGAATTGCGGCGATTTTCGTGTCTGTCACCAATCTGCGCACTCGCGAACGGTGTTTGTCGCGTTTTTTGTGTGTCGTGCACGCGTTTTTCCGATGATTCAGCACGTGAACGTCATACGCGTCGTACTGTTCGCGTTATGAGCGGAAAAACGCAAAATGGTGAAGAAGAGTGCACAGAACTTCTGCAAGCGCTGATTCGTAACGCTTGTGTGAACGACGGAACAGTTGAGTCCGGTGGCGAAATTCGAAGTGCCGACGTGCTCGAAAACTTTCTCGAGGGGCCCGGACTCGAACTCGAAAGTTACGACGCTGCGCCAGGACGCCGAAGCCTTGTTGCGCGTATCGAAGGGTCCGATCCGACGGCACCGACGCTCTTGCTCATGGGTCATACCGATGTTGTTCCCGCCAACCCCGACCATTGGTCGCGTGATCCATTTGGTGGTGACCTTGTCGATGGCGAAGTGTGGGGACGCGGAGCAATCGACATGCTCAACATCACGTCATCAATGGCCGTTGCATTTAAACGACTGGCGCGTTCTGGATTCACGCCTCGCGGAACGCTTGTGTATCTCGCGGTGGCCGATGAGGAATCAAGTGGTGTCTATGGTGCCGAACACCTCATCAATCACGAGCGTGATGCGGTCATGGCGGACTACGTGATTACTGAATCCGGAGGTATCCCGCTACCGAGCCCGAACGGTTTGAAGCTCCCCGTGCTCGTCGGGGAAAAGGGCCTTTTTGGGATCCGGATCCGGGTGGGCGGAACCGCAGGGCATGGCTCTCAGCCCTATAAGACCGACAATGCACTGCTCACTGCTGCGGAGGTTGTGCGGCGCATTGGCGAGTTCCAGCCCGAGACGCACATCCATGACATTTGGCAACGCTTCATCGAGTCGATGGGCTACCCGGAGGAAATTTCCGGACCGCTGCTTTCGAAAGACGGACTCACTGATGTCCTTGAGTTCCTGCCGTTGGGTATGGCTCGTCAGTTCCACGCATGTACGCATACGACATTTGCGCCGACGGTGATCCACGGGGGCTCGAAGATCAACATCATCCCGGACTCTGTCGAGCTCGACGTCGACATTCGAACGCTGCCCGGGCATGACGCCGAAATGGTGATGGCCGAACTCCGACTGGCCCTCGGTGACTTGGCTGACGCCGTCACCTTCGAACAGGTCAACTACGACCCTTCGAGTTCATCGCCAACCGACACGCCCTTGTGGGATTCGTTGTCGCGAGTGACACAGCAGCGGTACCCAGGATCAGAAACCGTTCCGTTCCTTACCGTGGGTGCAACCGATGCGCGCTTCTTCCGCCGCGCCGACAAAGTCGCCTACGGGTTTGGCCTGTTCAGCGAGAACCTGACATTCGAAGACTTCGGTCGCATGTTCCACGGTGACGACGAACGGATCGATACGCGATCACTCGGACTTTCCACCGAGATGTGGGAAGCCGTTGCGAACGACCTGTTGTTGAGCCGAGAAGGCTGAAAAGGTGGGGCAACGATGCCCCACCGATCAGATTCCGCCGAGTGCTGATTCCATGAGGTCGTGAACCTCGGCAGCGTGGATGGCGTGCGATCCAGTTGCCGGACTCGCAGATTCCTGACGACTCACACGACGAATCTTGTGAGTGTCGTCATGCGCTTCGTACAAGCGACCCTTGATGTGGTTCCAGGCACCCATGTTCTCGGGTTCTTCCTGGAGCCAGACGATTTCATCGGCGTTCGCGTACTTCTCGACGATGCGAGCAACGTCGGCGTACGGCCATGGGTAGAGCTGCTCAACGCGAGCAATGGCTACTGGAGTGCCCATTTCGTCGCGTGCAGCTTGGGCTTCGACACCGATCTTGCCGGAGGCGAACACGATGCGACGCACTGATGCGGGATCGCTCACGCCCTTGTCGTCGAGGACCTCTTCGAATGAGCCGTGGATGAGTTCACTCACCGGCGAACGGGTGGTCTTTGCACGAAGAAGCGACTTCGGGGTGAAGACCACAAGGGGCTTGCGGAGATCTCGGCGAACCTGGCGACGCAGAAGATGGAAGAACTGCGCAGCGGTCGTTGCGTTACAGACCTGAATGTTGTCGCCTGCGGAAAGTGTGAGGAATCGTTCGATGCGGGCCGAGGAATGTTCCGGGCCCTGACCCTCGTAGCCGTGCGGAAGAAGCATGACGAGACCAGAGGTCTGGCCCCACTTGTCTTCAGCGGCAACGAGGAAGTTGTCGATGATGACCTGAGCGCCATTCATGAAATCGCCGAACTGGGCTTCCCAAACAACAAGGGCATCTTTGTTGACGACGGAGTAGCCGTATTCGAAACCGAGGACGGCGTACTCGGAAAGGAGCGAGTCGTAGATCCAGAATCGGGCGTCGTCACGAGCGGCATCGGCAAGCGGGATGTACACGCCAGCCGTGTCGTAATCGATGAGCGCAGCGTGGCGGTGCGAGAAGGTTCCGCGGCGGGAGTCCTCGCCGGACACGCGAACCGATGTTCCTTCGTGAAGCAAAGTGCCATAGGCAAACGCTTCGCCGAGGGCCCAGTCGACTTCGCCTTCTTCAACGAACATCTTGTGTCGGCCTTCGAACTGCTTGGCCAACTTGGGATGCACGGTAAATCCTTCGGGCACGTTTTCGATTGCGGCAAAGACGGCGTCGAGCTCTTCTTGGGACACGCCGGTGTCGACGTGAGGAAGAACGCCACTGAAAACGCGCTCGGGAGCATGCTCGAGTGGCGGCGGTGCGTCGTGTGAGCGGGTTTCGTCGAGTGCAACCTGGAGGCGAGCCTGGAAATCATCGAGAGCGGCTTCGGCTTCTTCGATGGTGATGTCACCGCGACGCATCAGCGCTTCGGTGTAGAGCTTGCGGACCGAACGGGTTTCGTCGATGCGCTTGTACATGAGCGGTTGCGTGTAGCTCGGGTCGTCGCCCTCGTTGTGACCGTGGCGGCGGTAACACACCATGTCGATGACAACGTCACGGTTGAACGTGCGGCGGTAGTCGAATGCAAGACGAGCTACGCGAACAACCGCTTCGGGGTCGTCACCGTTCACATGGAAGATGGGCGCCTGCACCATCTTGGCGACGTCAGTTGAGTACACCGACGAACGCGCTTCAGAAGGAGATGTGGTGAAGCCAACCTGATTGTTGATGATCACGTGAATGGTTCCGCCAACGCGGTAGCCGGTGATCTCGGAAAGGTTGAGCGTTTCGGCCACGATGCCTTGGCCAGCGAATGCAGCATCGCCATGCACAAGGATCGGCAGCACCGGATAATCGCCCGGAGGTTCGATCTGATCCATCTTGGCTCGGGCCATACCCACAACAACGGGGTCAACGGCTTCGAGATGCGAAGGATTCGCGGCGAGTTCAACTTCGATGGTGTTGCCGGCGGGGCTGGTGAAGATGCCGTTTTGTCCGAGGTGATACTTCACGTCGCCTGAACCTTGAATGGATTCAGGATCGATGTTGCCTTCGAACTCGGTGAAGAGTTGTTCGTACTTCTTGCCGACGATGTTGACGAGAACATTGAGTCGACCGCGGTGGGCCATGCCGATGACGGATGACTGCATCGATGTGTCGGCCGCTGATGACAACAGCGAGTCGAGAAGTGGAATCGCTGATTCAGCGCCTTCGATGCCGAAGCGCTTCTGGCCGAGATACTTCGTGCCGAGGAAACGCTCGAGTGCTTCTGCAGCATTCAGGCGTTCAAGGATGTGGCGCTTCTCTTCGATGGAAAGCTCGAACTTCACGCCTTCGACCTGCTGCTGAATCCACACCTTCTGCACGGGATCCTGAATGTGCATGTATTCAATGCCAATTGTGCGGCAATAGGCCGAACGAAGAACATCGAGGATCGATGCGAGCGTCATGCGGTCGCGACCGGCGAGGCCACCGGTGAGGAACTCACGATCGAAGTCCCAAATAGTGAGGCCATAGGCCGCGGGGTCAAGTTCAGGATGAAGATCGTGCTCGGTGAGGTCAAGCGGATCGAGGTCGGTGTCGAGGTGACCGCGAACTCGATACATGTTGATAAGTGCTCGAACCTGGAGGTTCTTTTCGAGCATCAGATCTTGGTGATCGTTGGGGTTGACGTCGTGAGCCCAGTCAACTGGTTCGTAGGGAAGGCCAAGTGATTCGAAGATTTCTTCGTAGAACTCGTGCTCACCCATGAGCAGTTCTTGAATGCGCTTGAGGAACAGACCCGACTCGGCGCCTTGGATGATGCGATGGTCGTAGGTCGAGGTCATGGTCATGACCTTGGACATTCCGAGTGATGCGATGGTGGCCGGGTCGGCGCCACGGAACGCGACTGGGTAGTCGAGCGAACCAACACCGACAATGACGCCCTGTCCTGGCATGAGTCGTGGAACAGACTGAAGCGTTCCGATCGTGCCGGGGTTGGTGAGGGTGACGGTTGCGCCGGCAAAGTCGTCGGGAGTCAATTTGTTGGAGCGAACCTTGCGCACGAGTTCTTCATACGAATCAAGGAACTGTGCGAAATCGAGGTTCTGCGCGTTCTTGATGCACGGAACGAGAAGTGAGCGGCTGCCGTCGTTCTTTTCAACATCGACGGCAAGGCCAAGCCCGACGGTTTCGGAGCGGACGACGTAGGGCTTACCGTCGGCATCGGTTGTGAACGATGAGTTCATTACTGGCGTGCCATCGACGATTGCGCGAACGATTGCGTAACCAATGATGTGAGTAAACGAGACCTTGCCGCTTCGGCTTCGCGACAGGTAACCGTTGATCGACTTGCGATTGACCTCAAGAAGTTTTGTGGGGATCTCGCGGAACGAGGTAGCCGTCGGAACTTCGAGGCTCGCTTCCATATTGGAAACGATGCGGGCAGCGGCGCCGCGCAATGGCGTGCCTTGTGGCGCAGTGTCGGGCGAGGATGATGTTGCTGCGGGTGCAGCAGTGGGAGGTGCCGCTGCGGGCGCGGTTGCAACCGGCGCAGGCGGTGCCGCAGGAGCGGGAGTAGCGATAGCGGATCCCGCGCCGGGGGAGTACCCGGCAAAGAATTCGCGCCAGCTTTCGCTCACTGACGAAGGGTCGGTGCGGAACTGTTCGAACATTTCGTCGACGAGCCACGCGTTGGGTCCTGCGATGGGGGAAGCAGAGTCATCAGCCACGTTGATCGACTCTATCGGCGGCGCCGGAGGCCGGTGGCAGTGGCCCCCGACCTCGCGGCCGATAGATTCGGCGACCGTGCTCCGAATCGTGACGTGGAATGTGAACTCGCTGAAGGCCCGGCTCCCCCGAGTGGAGCAGTGGCTCTCCGAAAATGGCCCCGAGGTCATCTGTCTCCAAGAGACCAAAATGAAGGACTCGGCATTTCCCGCCGAGGTTTTCAACGCAATGGGCTACGAGACCGCCCACCATGGCCAAGGCCAATGGAACGGTGTGGCGATCCTCTCGAAGGTTGGCCTTGAGGACGTTGTGGCTGGTTGGGACGACGATGGCCCCGAGGACACCGACGCCCGCATTCTCTGGGCGACCTGCGGCGGCGTCCGGGTGGCCAGCGCCTATGTGCCCAACGGCCGGGCTCTCGACGACCCTCACTACACCTACAAACTCGGGTGGCTCGAGCGACTTCGACAGACCCTTCTGCGTCGTGAAGACGCCGGCAGCGAACTAGCAGTCTGCGGTGATTTCAATATCTGTCCCGACGACCGTGATGTCTGGAGTCCCGAGGCTTGGGTTGGCAATACCCACGTGAGCGAGCCCGAGCGCGAGGCGCTCCGGTCCCTCGAGGCCTGGGGCCTCGAAGACGTCTACCGCCGTCATCATGACGAAGGCGGTCTCTATTCCTTCTGGGACTACCGCGGTGGCGACTTCCACCAAGGCCGTGGCCTTCGAATCGATCTCATCATGGCGACGGCATCGCTCGCCGCTCGGTCGGTCGATGCCCGCGTCGATCGCGATGCTCGTAAGGGTGAAAAGCCCAGCGACCATGCTCCGGTGATCGCGCAGTTCGACTGATGAGTGAGGAACCCGTCATCGATGTTGCAAATGTGTTTGGCGTCGGACAGCTCCGCCGAACCATTGGACTTGAAGACGCGATTTTGCTTGAGCCTGGACTGCGCGAGGTCACGCCGGCCCAACAGGCTGCGCGCGAAACGGCGGAATCCGTTCGGCGACTTGTTCGGAGTCTTGAGATGACCTCAGCCTCGATCGAGGAATTGGCCTCAGTCGCGCAGCAACTTGATCAACTCTCAGAAACCCTCGCTCTCGGAAATCATGGTTCCGTGACCGCTGGAGATACTCCAAACGCGGTCTACCAAGCCCACCGGTTGCGAGAGCGAAGCCCGTTTATCGGACGGGCCAATCCAGTCGCGTTACCCCTCGTCGTTGAATTTGTCGACGGTGGTGTTGACGCTGTGGCGAATTTCGGAACTCTGTACGAAGGTCCTCCCGGCTGTCTGCACGGCGGCTATATCGCCGGCATCTTCGATGAAGTTCTCGGGGCCGCGCAGACCTTCTCTGGCCACGCGGGAATGACGGGTCGTCTCACGATTCATTACCGCAGCCCAACTCCGCTCAACACTGACCTGCATTTGAAAGCGCGTCTTGAGTCAGTGAGCGGACGAAAGATTTTGTGCAAGGGCACGCTGCACGCCGGAGATCGACTGTGTGCCGAGGCTGAAGGGCTCTTCATCGCCGTTGACCCAAAGAAACTGATGGGTCTGGCTGAAAGCTGATCGCTTCGCGGTTAGGAACTGATTGTTTCGGAAATGACGGCGAGGATTTCGTCGCCAAACTTCGAGACTTTGATTTCGCCCATTCCGTTGACGCGCAACAACTCGACTGGTGTTGTTGGTTTGAGGCGCGTGATTTCGGCAAGCGTGTGGTCGTTGCACACCACGAATGCGGGAACGTCGGCAGACTTCGACCGTTCGGAACGCCATGCCCGCAATGCATCGAAGAGTGGATGGTCGGCAGCTTCGAGCGAGTCGGGATACTTGCCGGGGCGTTGGCGGGGGCCCTTTGAACTGCTCGGCTTGGGCTTCGAGGAGCGCGTGTTCGTGGTTGATGGTCGGCTTGGAGCGGTAGCGCCGTTGCCGACAGCAATTGGGTCGAGCCCAGCTTCGAGCGCTTCGCAGGCTGCCGCGTAGGTATCGAGGAATTCGGAACGATCACGCGGAATGGCGCGTTCACCAAAGGTGCGCGACTTTGCCCACGTGCAAAGAAGTTCGCGCTCGGCGCGAGTGGCGGCGACATAGAAGAGGCGACGTTCTTCGGCCCAGGCGCCGGGAGTCTTTGCGTGACCGATGGGCACATAACCCTGTTCGATGCCGGCCAAATGCACAATGGGCCATTCCAGACCTTTTGCGGCGTGGAAGGTGAGAAGTTCGATGGCCTCGCCGTTGGGGTCGGGTTGATCGGCGCGAGTGGTGGCCGTGAGCCACAAGAAGAATCCGTTGGCAGTTGGTGGGGATTCGATGGCCATGTAGTCGCGAGCCATTTGTACGAGTGCATCGAGATTGGCCCGGCGTTCGGCAGCGCGGTCGCTTTCTGTTTCGTCGTCGACAACGACGGAGAGAGCGAGATCGTGAATGGCGTCGGAGAAGGGGCGAGGCGTGCGGCGAAGGTCGCCGAGTGCGGCTTTGATCTCGGGTTGATCAAGCAACGGCGTTGCGCCGCGCACGCGAAACGGGATGCCTGCTGACTTCATTGCTTCTTCGATGATGGGCAACTGCGCGTTGGTGCGAACGAGCACTGCTTGGTTGGACCAACGCGCGCCTGGACCGTGGCGGTCGCGTGCAGCGCGCGCAATGGCTGCAGCTTCAGCGCGTTCGTCGGGAAGTTCACGGACTGAGGGAACTCCGCCGTCGGGGCGCGTGGCCGACTGCGTGCCGTCGTGATCGACGCCTCGGCCACCGACGAGCAACGCATTGGCCGCCGCAAGAATCTGTGGGCTCGAGCGGTAGTTGTCGAGAAGGCGAATGGTTTCGCCGGCGGGGAATCGTTGCGGGAATGTGCGCAGAAGATCGGGGTCGGCGCCGTTCCACGAATAGATGGCCTGATTGGGGTCGCCGACAATGCAGAGATCGTTGCGATCGCCACGCCACGCCTCGAGCAGTGCGTGCTGCAGTGGGTTGACGTCCTGAAACTCGTCGACAAAAAGATGGGCGAAGCGCCAACGTTGCGATGCGGCGAAGCCGTCGTCGGATAGAAGGTCGCGGTGGCATACGCGCAACATGTCGTCGAAGTCGATGAGCCGCTTCTGGCGACGTTGATCTTCGTAACGGGCATAGACCGCAGCGGTGGCCTCGTACGAGATAGGTGGCTTACGGCCTGCTGCCTTTGCGGCGTCGGGATAGACCTCGGGCTCGACCATTCGGGCTTTGGCCCATTCGATTTCGGCGACGAAGTCGATGCCGGGCGTGGACTTTTCGGCACCGGTAAGCAGACCAATAACAAAGCCCGCTTTGCGAGTCATGAGTTGCGGGGGAGTGATGTTGCGCTCGGCCCATCGAGTGCGCAATTGCGCATAGGCAACAGAGTGGAACGTGCCGGCGGCAACTTGTTCTCGGAGCCCAAGTGAACGAAGACGGGCAGTGAGTTCGCCGGCAGCTTTGCGGGTGAATGTGAGAGCAAGAACATGGCGCGGGTCGAGATCGCCGGTGGCAGCGCGGTAAGCGATACGGCGAGTGAGGACGCGGGTCTTTCCTGACCCGGCGCCGGCCAGGATGCACAGCGGCGAGGTCGGCGACGTGACCGCGAGACGTTGCGCGGTGTTCAGTCCGTCGAGAAGGGCGTCGGGATCCACCCGGCAGACCGTACTCAA
>CANGMY010000014.1 GCA_947455015.1 Microthrixaceae bacterium
GACGGTGGGAACCGCCGGCCTTTCGCAGCTCACCTACACCGTCACTGCAAACGGACAACCCGTCACGGTGACGATTGAGTACCGAAACGTTGGAACATCGCCAAAGGTGACAGTTCCCGTTTGAGAACTGGTCCGTCGGCGCTGGCATAAGCCCGCCGGCGGACCACTTTCCAACCTGTTCTCGCGTGTACTCAGGGTGCGTGGAAAACCTGATCGCGGGCTTGGTATCGACCCCAACCGGTCTGACCGACGAATCGACCATCATCGGCAACGACCTTGCCTCGGAGCATCACGAGCGAAGGCCAGCCGATCGCGACCTGACCGGCATAGGGCGAATGATCAGTGCGCATATGAAGCGCATCCGCATCGAGCGCCTGTTCACGATTGGGATCCCAGACAACAACATCAGCATCGAAACCTGGGCGAAGCGCTCCCTTACGCGGCCACAATCCAAACGTACGCGCCGGGGCTTCGGCGCACAGGCGAACCCAGTCAGCAATAGAAATGTGTCCTGCGCGAACCCCCGCCCACACAAGCGTGAGTCGAGTTTCGATTCCTGGAAGTCCCCCGGGAATCTCTGTGAAGTTCTCCCAACCCTCGGGTCGGCCCATCGTGCCAATGCGGCGATCGTGCATCCAGAACGGGCAGTGGTCAGTTGCAACAGTGTGCAGCCAACCGCGGCCCAAGCCTTCCCAAAGTTCTTCGCGGTGCCACGAGTCGCGCAACGGTGGCGTGCACACAAAGTTCTCGCCATCGAGTCGTTCAAGATCGACCGTGTCGAGATGCAAATACTGCGGACAGGTTTCGGCGCGCACATCAACACCGCGCTCTTGTGCCGCGCGCACTGCAGCGAGTGCTGGCGCTGAACTCAAATGCACGATGTAAATCGGCGCCCCGACCATCTCGGCGAGAAGCGCTGCGCGCGCGGTTGCTTCACCTTCAAGGATCGCCGGACGCGTACGACTGTGTTCGATAACACCCGTTCTTCCGGCAAGTAATGCTTCTCGTTGCAACGATGAAATTGCTGAACCATTTTCTGCGTGAATCGTTACAAGACCACCGTGTTTTCCGGTCGCCTTCAAGACGTCGACGATCACACCATCATCAACCTGCAACGAATCGGGATAGGCCATATACAACTTGAACGACGTGATTCCTTCTTCAACGCAATCGGCAACGTCGCCTTCAGTGATCGCTTCCGTGAACGTCATATGGAAGCCGTAATCGATCGCAGCGCCTTCTACCTTTGAACGCCAGATTGCAAGCGCATCGAGTGGTCGTTGTCCACGATTTGCAGTGACGTACTCGATCACTGTTGTCGTTCCACCACATGCAGCTGCCGCCGTGCCCGATGCAACATCGTCAGAGACACTCACCGCGCCAAGTTCGAGATGCAGATGCGTATGCGCGTCAACGCCACCGGGAATGACGTACTTCCCCGATGCGTCGTGCACCGTTTCGCCATTACGCGCGGGAAGATCGGCGCCGACTTCGGCGATACGGCCGTCGTCGCCGATCCGGACATCGGCCCGCCGCTCGCCGTCAACATCGACGACAGTTCCTCCAACGATCAGCACCGGTTCAGACCTTTCATGCCTACTAGCCTCGCATCGATGGAGATCGAGGCTGAGTTCACTGTGGAGCCATTTGTCGAGGGAGACCTCGGCGAACACGTCCAAGCCGCCTTCGACGCGGTCAGGGCCGAGGGCCTTGAGGTTGAAGTTGGCCCCTTCGGTAGCTCAGTCACCGGCCCCGCCGAACAGGTGAGCCGGGCGATTGGCCGTCTCGTGGCCGATGCCACCGCTGCTGGGGCCACCCGGATCTCGTTTCAGGTCACTCGCCTGGAGTCGTAACGGGCAGATCGGCCCGTTCGGGTCGGTTGAGGTAGTTGTAGACCGTAAATCGGCTCACCCCAAGGGCTTCCGCCACCTGCTCGACCGATTTTCGCAGCCCGAAGGCCCCCCGGTCATTGAGCATTTTGACGGCGCGCTGCTTGTCCACTCGGCCCAACGAGCCCAGAGAGCCGCCCAATTCCCGCTCTACGGCCGCGATATGCGTGGCTAAATCCGCAGGTGAGAGCCGTAAAAAGCCCACGATCTGCCCCTCCCACTCGAGGGGGACATCGGCGGGTCCACCGGCCTCGGGGCCGAGGATCGTGGCACCGATGGCATCGGCTACGGGGCCGAGAGCGTCGAGAAGGGGATGGGCCATTTGTTTCACCGTAGTGAACTCTGCCGAGCGTGAACAGAAAATGTTGACATTCTGTTGAAAAACGTCGAAGAATCGGCCCTGTGACTGTTCTTTCCCCTCGAACCTTGGCCGAGGCCTGCTCGGCTGCGGCGTCGAATCCCAATGCTGACCTTCTCGCCGGTGGCACCGACCTCATGGTCGAGGTCAATAGCGGCCATCGACGTCCCACAGATGTCATCTCTCTCGGGGCCATCGCCGAGTTGCGGGAATGGTCAATCGGCGAAGATCGCATCACCATCGGCGCTGGCGTGACCTTCGCCAAGATCGCGTCGGGCGAATTGGCCACCGCTGCACCGGCACTCGCGATGGCCGCGCGCACCGTTGGGTCTCCCCAGATTCGAAACGCTGCAACCCTTGGCGGCAATCTCGGAACCGGTTCCCCCGCTGGCGATTCACTTCCCGTTCTTGCCGCACTCAACGCGTCTGTCGTCCTGACATCGGTGCACGGCCAACGCGAGATCCCACTCTCTGAATTCTGCGTCGGACCCAAACGAACCGACCGCCAACCTGGCGAACTCATCACCGCAGTTCGAATCGACCGACTCAACGGACCACAAGAGTTCTGCAAACTCGGAACTCGTCAAGCGATGGTTATTTCGGTTGTGAGTGTTGCTGTCGTTGCCGACACTTCTTCAACGTCTGTGCGAGTCGGACTCGGCGCTGTAGGTCCCGTTCCGTTACGTGCACCGGAAGCCGAAGCATTCGCTGCAGAAGCAATCAACTGGTCTGGCCAAACAAGTGTCGATACCGAAACCTGTCGTCGCTTCGCCGAACTTGTGCGCGATGCCGCACGTCCCATTGATGATCACCGATCAACTGCCGAGTACCGCCGCCATGCCACTGGCGTCCTCGCTGCCCGAGCCCTTCGAAGGATCTTCCCGTGAGCGATCTCGTTAGTTACCGACTCAATGTGAACGGACAAGACCGCACCGTTGCCGACGGACGTCTTGGTGAAAGCCTGCTGTATGTCTTGCGCGAGCGACTCGGCCTTGCGGGTGCAAAGAATGCCTGCGAGCAGGGCGAATGCGGCTCCTGTTCGGTCATGGTCGATGACGAACTTGTTTGTTCCTGCCTCGTACTCGCTGCATCAGCCGAGGGCCGCGACATTCGCACGATCGAATCGCTCGCCCCTGAAGGCGAACTCTCGTATGTCCAACAAGCGTTTGTCGATGCCGGCGCCGTGCAATGTGGCTTCTGCACTCCGGGCCTGATCGTTTCAGTACACGATCTTCTTGAACGCCAGCCCGATGCAACCGACATCGAAGTCCGCGAAGCATTGTCCGGAAATCTGTGTCGATGCACTGGTTACGGCCGCATTCTTGAGGCAGTTCGCATTGCCGCCGCCGAGCGTCTCGCTGACGGATCGGAGTCGCGAGCATGAGCTCTCCAACAATCACCCGTACCGGATCCTCGCACCGCATCGGCGAATCTGCACCACGTCCTGATGGCATTCCGAAAGCTCGCGGTGAGTTCGCATTTTCTTCTGACCTTTGGGCCGAACGCATGCTGTGGGGCGCAACATTGCGTTCGCCGCACCCATCGGCTCGCATCCTTTCAATCGACATCAGCGCTGCACTCGCAATGCCTGGAGTCGCAACGGTGCTTACTGCCGAAGATGTTCCTGGTCTTTCCAGCTTCGGTCTCGAACACGCCGACCAACCGGTGCTCGCTTCCGATGTTGTTCGCTACCAGGGTGAAGCAATTGCACTTGTAGCTGCCGACCACCCCGATACCGCACGCAAAGCCGTCGCTGCGATTCGCGTCGAGTACGAAACCATGGCGCCGCTGAGTGATCCACGGATTGCTCTTGATGCGACACCGATTCATCCCGAGGGCAACCTCGTTCGCCACCTCGTGATTCGCCACGGTGACCTCGATGTTGAAGGCGAGGTTCAGGTCGAAGGCTCCTACGAAATCGGTATGCAGGACCAAGCATTCCTCGGTCCCGAGTCAGGAATGGCGATTCCAACTGAAGACGGCGGCGTTGAGCTCATGATTTCCACGCAGTGGTTACATGTCGACCGCGATCAGGTCGCTGCATGTCTTGATCTTCCTGTCGACAAGGTGCACCTCACGCTCGCCGGTGTCGGTGGCGCGTTTGGTGCGCGTGAAGACGTCAGCATGCAGGTGCACTTGTGCATGCTCGCGTTGCGCACCGGTCGACCAGTGAAGATGGTCTACAGCCGCGAGGAATCCTTCTTCGGCCACGTTCATCGGCATCCCGCGCAACTTTGGTACCGCCATCACGCCGATCGCAATGGTCGCATCGTCAAAGTTGAGTGCCGCTTGTTATTCGATGGCGGCGCTTATCGCTCATCCTCTGCGGCTGTCATCGCAAACGCCGCCTGTTTCTCGATGGGCCCGTACCTCGTTCCGAATGCGCATGTCGACGCAACCGTTGTGCGCACCAACAACCCGACCTGCGGCGCAATGCGTGGGTTTGGTGCGGTGCAAACGTGTTTCGCCCATGAAGCACAGATGGACAAACTCGCCGACGCACTCGGCATGGACCGCATCGAACTTCGTCTCCTCAACGCACTTGAACCGGGCCATGAACTCATCACCGGTCAGGTCATCACGGGAACAGCACCGGTCGCGGAAGTCATCCGCACCCTTGCCGCCCACCCGCTGCCACCAGCGCCCGACTCCATTACCGATTCGCGCCTGCTCCCGGGTGGAACGGGACGCACAACCGATTATTCCGATGTGAAGCGTGGCATTGGCTTTGCTGTTGGCTTCAAGAACCTCTGTTTCTCGGAAGGATTCGACGACTTCTCAACCGCGCGAGTTCGCGTCGATGGCGGCATCGCAACTGTGAAATGCGCATGCGCCGAGGTTGGCCAAGGATTCGTGACACTCGCTCAGCAAATCACTACCGAGATTCTCGGCGTTGAGCGTGTCGACCTTGCCCCAGCCGATACCTCAATTGGTTCCGCCGGTTCTACTTCAGCCAGTCGACAAACCTGGATGTCTGGTGGCGCAGTGCACGCGGCTGCAACAGCTGTTCGCGACACGCTCATTGCCAGAGTCGCACGAGACGAAGGTGTCGACATCACCGTTCTCGAACTTGTCGACGGAGTTGTTCGATCACTCGACGGCACCATCAACATTTCCATCGTCGAGCTCACAACCGCTGAACCTGTGGAAGAAGAGATCGAATTCCACCACGCCCCCACCGATGAACTCGATGAGAACGGACAGGGCAACGCCCACGTTTCATTCGCATTCTCTGCTCACCGCGCGGTCACCGATGTCGACCCTGAACTCGGACTCGTCCGACTTGTTGACATCGCGACATCGCAAGAGGTCGGCCGTGTTCTCAACCCCTTGCAACTCACAGGTCAGCTCGAGGGTGGAACAGCACAAGGCATTGGCCTCGCGCTGATGGAAGAAATCATCGTCGATGAAAGTCGCGTGCGAAATCCTTCGTTCACCGACTACCTCATCCCAACGATGCTCGATCTTCCTGATCTTCAGATCGCCGCGATCATCGAAGAGCCTGAGCCTGGCGCTCCGTTTGGGGCAAAGGGCGTCGGCGAGGCTCCGACTATTTCCTCGACTCCCGCGGTTGTTGCCGCACTTCGCAATGCAACCGGACTCGCGCTCACACGCGTTCCAGTTCGCCCCGAACACATCGCGCTCAGTGCCGATCATCTCGATGACTGAGACACCGATTTCGCGCCTGAGCATTAACGCCGATCGGCTGATGAGCCGGCTGGCGGCTCTTAGCGAGGTCGGCGACACGGGAGACGGCGGCGTCTGCCGACTCGCACTCACCGACGCCGACCGCGATGGTCGCGATCTTGTTGTTTCGTGGATGCGCGACCTCGGACTGCGCGTCGATATCGATGGCATCGGCAATGTCACCGGGACATGGCCAGCCGACAGCACCGAAGACCCCGTCATGACTGGATCGCATATCGACACCGTGCGAACCGGCGGTCGTTACGACGGCAACTACGGCGTCCTCGCTGGTCTCGAAGTCATCGAAACCGTGATTGAGTCCGGCATCGAAATTGGGCGACCACTCGCGGTTGCGTTCTTCACCGACGAAGAAGGCGCGCGCTTCGCCCCCGACATGCTCGGAAGCCTTGTGTATGTCGGCGGACTTCCTCTTGAAGTTGCCCTCGACACCGTGGCCATTGACGGCGCCATCCTCGGGGACGACCTTGAGCGCATTGGCTACCGCGGTCCACTTCCTTGCCCGGCCCGTCCGCCTGCAGCCTTCGTTGAAGTTCACGTTGAACAAGGCCCCGTGCTTGAAGCCGAAGGGTTCACAATCGGCGCCGTCACCGGCGTGCAGGGAATTCTTTGGCGTGAACTCACCATCACCGGTCAGTCCAACCATGCGGGCACAACGCCGATGTCGATGCGTCACGACGCCGGCTTCGCTGCCGCCTCGCTCGCGTCCACCGTGCGATCCATTGCCACAGAAATCGGGGGCGCTCAGGTGGGCACGGTTGGCCGCATTGATCTGCAACCGAACCTTGTGAACGTCGTCGCTGCGAAAGCGACGATGACCGTCGACCTTCGCAATACCGATGCTGAACTCTTAGCGGAAGCAGAACGTCGTCTCGACGCCGCCATTGCCGAATTGGCTCACACGGAAGGCGTCAAGATCACCAGCCGCGAACTTGCTCGTTTCGCGCCGGTTGATTTCGATCCCGCCGTTATCGACCTTGTCGAACACGTTGCGATTGCCCGTTCGTGTTCGGTTCGTCGACTTCCTTCCGGCGCTGGCCACGACGCGCAGATGCTTGCTCGTGTTTGCCCCACCGCAATGGTGTTCGTCCCAAGCGTTGGTGGCATCAGCCATAACCCGGCAGAACACACCAGCCCTACCGACCTCGAAGCAGGAGCAAACGTCTTACTCGACGTCATGCTCAACCTCGCAACGGAGCACACCACATGACCCGCACCATTTCGATCGCCGCCGCTCAACTCGGGCCGATTGAGCTCGAACATTCACGTGCAGACGTCGTTGAACGACTCATCGCCCTGTTGCGGGACGCCCATTCACGCGGCGCCGAGCTCGTGGTATTCCCCGAACTCGCCCTCACGACGTTCTTTCCTCGCTGGTGGTTCGAGGACCAAGCCGAGATCGACGCGTTCTTTGAAACGTCTATGCCTGGCCCCGAAACCCAACCGCTCTTCGACGAAGCGAAGCGACTTGGCGTTGGATTCTCGCTTGGCTACGCAGAACTTTCGGTGGATTCCGCTGGCACCACGCATCGGTACAACACCACGATCCTCGTCGAACGCGACGGATCCATTGTCGACACTTATCGCAAGGTGCATCTTCCTGGCCACGAGGAACACGAGCCGTGGCGTCCGTTTCAGCATCTTGAACGCGGTTACTTCGAACCCGGCCCGGAGGGTTTCCATACCAACCGCGCATTCGGTGGCGTCGTCGGCATGGCGACATGTAACGACCGTCGTTGGTCAGAGACCTACCGCGTACTTGGACTGAAGGGAGCGGAACTTGTGCTCATCGGTTACAACACGCCGATTCACTACGCACCCGACCCTTCTCAAGACGCACTCGCCGGATTCCATAACAACTTGGTGATGGCTGCCGGTGCGTATCAAAACGGTCTGTGGGTTGTCGGTGTCGCGAAGGCCGGTTTCGAAGCCGGCGTCGAGTTGCTCGCCGAGAGTCAGATCATCGCTCCCTCCGGAGAAGTTGTCGCCAAAACAGTGACAAACGGTGACGAGGTTGTTGTTGCGGAGTGCGACCTCGATTTGTGCGCCAATTACAAAGAGACACTTTTCGACTTCGACCGCTACCGCATGCCCCAACACTACGAAACCATCACGAGCCAACGCGGCGCAGCGGCCCCGATTGGTCGCTCAACCAAGGAGCAAGGACGATGACCTCCTTTACCGTCAACGGGGTCGACGTCACCGTCGACGATTCACACCCGCACCTTTTGTCTGCGCTTCGCGACGAACTCAACCTCATCTCGGCCAAAGACGGATGCTCGCCATCGGGCCAATGCGGTTGCTGCACGGTTCTTCTTGGCGACAAAGCCATCGTGAGCTGTCAGGTCTCTCTTGATCGTGTCGCCGGTCAAACGGTCACGACACTTGAAGGAATTGATGCTGGAGAACGTCAGCGCTTTGCCGATGCGTTCGCCGCACACGGCGCACTGCAGTGCGGATTCTGTACCCCAGGCATTCTCGTTCGAGTGAAGTCACTCATCGACCGCAAGGGTTCCTCGTTAACCCGCGACGACGCTGCCCGGTTCCTCGGTTCGAACCTGTGCCGTTGCACGGGATACGTCAAGGTGCTCGATGCCGTCGAATCACTTGTTGCCGAAACTCCCGTGACCATCACCCAACCGGGGGGCATCGGTTCGGCCGGTCGACGCTATGAAGCTCAAGAACTCGCGCTCGGCGACCGCGGCTATGTCGACGATATTCGTGTCGACGGAATGCTTCATGCCGCGCTTGTTCTCGCCGAACATACTCGTGCCGACGTTCTTGCGATCGATACCGCCGCAGCTGAAGCAGCACCCGGAGTTGTCCGCGTCTTCACTGCTGCCGACATCCCTGGCACGCTGCGCGTCGGGCTCATCGACAAAGACTGGCCCGTCATGATTCCGATCGGTGGACGTACCTCGTATGCCGGCGATGTCATCGCCGTCGTTGTCGCCGATTCGCGAATCAACGCTCGCGCCGCCGTTCCTTTGGTGAACGTTGGCTATGCGCCTCTTCGACCCATTGTCGATCCTGTTGCCGCAATCAACGACACCGAGTTCGCTCTCTGGGAGAGCGACACCAATGTGTTGTCCACCTCACATTACGAACGTGGCGATATCGATGCCGCTCTCGCATCGTCAGCTTTCGTGATCGACGAGGTCTTCCAGACGCAACGCATCGAACATGCCTTCCTTGAACCCGAGTCAACGCTGGCCGTCATGCGTGAAGACGGCGGCATGCACGTGTATTCCGGCGGACAAGGCGTTTGGGACGATCGCAATCAAATCGCCGACATGCTTTCCATCACCACTGATCAGGTCAGCGTCGAGCTCGTCAGCAATGGCGGCGCATTCGGCGGCAAAGAGGACATGTCGAATCAGGGGCACGCCGCTCTCGCTGCATGGCTGCTTCGCCAACCCGTCAAGTGCACGCTCTCTCGCGAAGAGTCCTTCCTCATGCATGCGAAGCGTCATCCGATTCGCATGCACTACACCGTCGGTTGTGACGCCGAAGGACGCCTCACCGCGCTCCGTTCACGAATGATCGGCGATTCCGGCCCCTATGCATCGGTCGGCGCAAAGGTTCTCGAGCGCGCTGCTGGTCACGCTTGTGGCCCCTACGCGGTTCCCGTTGTTGATGTCGAAGCCATCGCCGTACGCACGAACAACCCCGTTTGCGGCGCGTTCCGTGGCTTCGGGGCGAACCAAGCGCAATTCGCGATGGAAGGCGTGCTCGACCGCTTAGCCGAGAAGGTAGGCATCTCCGGATGGGAGATCCGATCACGCAATGTGATCCATCCCGGTTCGGTGTGGGGCCCCGGTCAGATCATGGACGACGGCTGCCTTGGCGCCGAAGCCTGCCTCGACGCCGTGCGCGATGAGTACGACACCGCGCGCGCTGCTGGCAAAGCAGTTGGGCTTGGACTCGGCATCAAGAACTCCGGACTCGGCAATGGAGCGGTGGAAGTTTCGAAAGCAGTTGTTCGATTCCAACCTGACAACACCATTGAGGTTCGTCATTGCTGGACAGAAATGGGTCAGGGCATTCACACCGTCGCGATGCAGGTGGCGATCGAAGAACTCGGCGTGGACCCCGAACGCATCCGAGTGATGGTCGACACCTCGCGTGAACTCGGCACCGGCCAGACCACCGGTTCTCGCGGAACGCTGATGGGTGCGGGTGCAGTCGCCGATGCCTGCCGCACCGCTCTCGCCGGCGGCTGCGAAATCGGCATCGACTACCCCGGCGAGTACGTCGTCGACTGGACCGATTCGATGAAGTCCGGAATGGCCAACCCCACCGTGCACTCCGCGTTCGGTTACGCGGCGCAGCTTGTCATCGCCGATCGCGACACCGGCACAATCGAACGTGTTGTCGCTGCTCACGATGTCGGCCGCGCGGTGAACCCGCAATTGTGCGAAGGACAGATCCAAGGTTCGGTCCATATGGGACTCGGCTACGCACTCACCGAAGACTTCCCGTCGGATGAAACCGGTCGACCAATTCCCAAGACACTCAAGAGTCTCGGCATCATCCGGCCGAAGGACATTCCCGATATCGATGTAATCCTCGTCGAATGCCCACAGCCTCGAGCTCCGTACGGCGTGAAAGGCGTCGGTGAAATCGGACTTGTGCCGACCTCCGGTGCGGTCGCTGCGTGCTTGCACGAGATCGATGGGAACTGGCGCACCTCGCTCCCGATGCGCGGTTCAGCGGAGTCCACTGAGGAATGAGTTCTTCGTCGGCGACCTCTCCAGGGTTGGTGTGTGCGCACCATCACTTGTATTCATCTCTTGCTCGCGGCATGCCCGCGCCACCGCGCACGCCAACAAACTTCCTGCAGATTCTTGAACAGGTGTGGTGGCGACTCGATGTCGCCCTCGATGCGGAGATGATTCGCTGGTCAGCAATGCTCGGCGCACTCGAAGCACTTGAGTCCGGATGCACCGCGATCATCGACCATCACGAATCGCCTTCATGCATCGAAGGAAGTCTTGATCTCATTGCTGACGCTTGTGCCGAAGTCGGCGTGCGCGTTTCTTGCGCGTACGGCGTCACCGATCGCCATGGCGAAGCAGCCGCAAAAGCTGGCCTCGCCGAGAATGAACGCTTCCTTCGCGACGGTGGCCGCGGACTTGTCGGAATCCACGCAGCATTCACCTGCAGCGACGAAACCCTCAACGCCGCCGCCGAACTCGCCGAAGACCTTGGCGTAGGGGTCCATGTGCATGTCGCGGAAGGCATCGACGACATCGATGCACCCGCGCGTCTTGCCGGCCTTACAAATGATCTCTGGCTCCTCGTGCACGGCGTCCATCTTCCCGATGACCACGGACTCAAGGGCACCATCGTTCACAACCCACGTTCGAATATGAACAATGCGGTCGGCTATGCCCGCCCCGCACGCTTCTCGAATCCGGTTGCTCTCGGCACGGACGGAATCGGCGCTGCAATGTTCGACGAATTTCGCGTCGCCTTCGCACGCCTTCGCGAAAGTGACGTCACTGCCAGCCCCGACGATGCTTGGCGTTGGCTTGAAACAAACCGCGGCCTCTTCCCCGAGGTTGCCGATGACACCGTGACATGGACCTACAGCTCCATCGAGCCGTGGCACCTTGCCTACACAACTGATATCCGAGCCGTTGACGTCACCGTCGACGGCGAACTTGTACTCGCCAACGGAACCGCAACTCGCGTCGATCCCGACGAAGTTCGCGCCCGTGCCGCCGAACAAGCAACCCGCTTGTTCGCCAAACTCTGAACCAACGACGGAGGACACCGTGACCAGACTGGCTGTTTATCTTCAAGACGCACATCCCATTCGGGAAGGCATCGAAATCGTGAAGTACGCGGAACAACGCGGCTTCGAAGCGGTATGGCAGGCCGAAAGCCGACTCGTCCGTGAAGCAACTGTGCCGATGGCGGCCTTCCTCACCTCCACCGAGAAGATCAAGGCAGGTTCGGGCGTCGTCAACAACTGGACGCGTAACCCTGCACTCCTTGCCTCAACCTTTGCCACCCTCGATGACCTCGCGCCTGGCCGAGTCATCCTCGGAATCGGCGCATGGTGGGATCCGCTCGCCGCAAAGGTTGGCGTCGATCGTTCACGCCCGCTGAAGGCAATGCGCGAAACCTGTGAAGCAGTTCGTGCGCTTCTTGCCGACGAGACCGTTACCTACAACGGCGAATTCGTACATCTCGACGGCGTCGAACTCGACTACGTCCATCAGGAACGTAAGCCGAAGGATGTTCCGATCTACATCGGCGCAACCGGCATGAAGATGATGGAACTTACGGGTGAAATCGCCGATGGCGCTGTTCTCAACTACCTCGTGTCGCCGGCATACAACGCGACCGCTATGGAACATCTGCAGATTGGCGCCGAAAAGGCCGGTCGTTCGATTGACGATATTGATCGCCCACAGTTGGTCGTGTGCTCGCTCGACGAAGACCGTGGCCGCGCGCTTGATAACGCTCGCCTACTCGTTACTCAGTACCTCGGTCAGCAGCCACACATCATGAAAGCCTCCGGCGTTCCCGAATCACTTCTTGATGAGATCGGCTCAGTGTTGTCTTGGCCGGCCACGCATGAACAGGTCGTTGCGGCATCGAAGCTTGTCCCCGATGACGTTGTGCAAATGATCACCGCGTCGGGCACCGTCGAAGAGTGCCGCGAAAAGGTGGCCGAGTACATGGCCGCGGGCGCCACGTGTCCGATCCTTTACCCATTGGGTGATGACGTCAACGCCATGATCGACGCGTTTGCGGACTGGACACCATGAGCGCGCAGCTCACGCCAAACCCCATGAGGGGTGCAACTCCCGAGCCGACTCCGGCCGGCGATGCGACCGCGTTTCATCGTCGGTTCCCCGATTATCAGCCCACGCCGTTGTTCGACCTTCCGTCGATCGCGGAAACGCTCGGAGCCGGTCATTTCCTCGTCAAGGACGAGTCCGATCGCCTCGGTCTTCCTGCGTTCAAAATGCTCGGCGCTGCGTGGGCGTCCTATCGGGCCCTTGTCGACCACCTCGGCCACGAACCCGAGTGGACAACGTTCGAGGAACTCTCAGCGGCGCTTGAACCCATTCGTCCGATCACACTCGCCACCGCAACCGATGGCAATCATGGACGAGCCGTTGCCTCATTTGCTCGCCGAATCGGCGTAAAGGCGCGCATCTTCGTTCCCGCTGGCACAAGCCAATCGCGTATCGATGCGATCCTCGGGGAAGGCGCGACCTGCGATGTTGTCGACGGAAGTTACGACGACGCCGTTGCTCGCGCCGGACAAGACGCCGGTCCGGATTGCCTCGTTGTGTCGGACACATCGTGGGAGGGCTACGAAACGATTCCGGCCATTGTGATCGAGGGTTACGCAACGATTTTCGCTGAACTCACTGAACAGCTTGCGGTTTCCAAACTCCCACTTCCCGATCTTGTCGTGATCCCGATGGGTGTTGGCGCACTCGCTGGTGCGACCTCGCAGTGGTATCGGCGTTCGGGGATACCCGCGAACACCGTCTTGCTCGGCGTTGAACCTTCAAGCGCAAACTGCATCCAGGTATCGGCACTTGCAGGCGAACTCACTGAAGTTCCTGGCCCCCATCTTTCGATCATGGCGGGTCTGAACTGCGGTCTTCCTTCACCTGTCGCATGGCCATGGGTCTCGAAAGGATTCGATTGGTTTGTTGCAATCGATGACATCGATGCCGAAGACGGGGTCCGTGCACTCGCCGAAGTTGGTGTCGTTTCCGGCGAGACCGGCGCCTCGTCTCTTGGTGCACTGCTCGCTATCGGCGATCTTTCCCACTTTGGTCTACCCGAAAACCCGACGGTGCTGATCATCTCCACCGAAGGGGCAACCGATCCTTCCTTCTATGAACAGATGGTCGGTCGCACCGCCGCTGCAGTTGCAATCAATGCACCCAAGTGCGTTGTGACACAACATGTTTCTGGCGCCTGCCCGGTGGCGCGTTGCCCTGGCACGTGTCGCTAACTGACGCACCCGATTTCCACTACTCAAACTCAACACTGTGAGACCAACGTGACTTCGACACCACCACCCCCTCCCGCCCCCACACACGGCGCGCCTGCCGATCTTCTCGTACGCAATGCAGCGCTCGTCGCGACATGCGATGCGCAGCGACGCGAGATCGCTGGTGGCTGGGTGTCGATTACGAACGGCGTCATTAGCGGCGTTGGCGATCCGGGAACCGAACCACCGGCAACCCGCACTATCGATGCCAACGGATGCCTTGTCACGCCCGGTCTCATCAACACCCACCACCACATTTACCAAAATCTGACACGTGCGTATCTGCCCG
Source organism: Microthrixaceae bacterium (assembly GCA_947455015.1). Classification (GTDB taxonomy): domain Bacteria; phylum Actinomycetota; class Acidimicrobiia; order Acidimicrobiales; family Acidimicrobilacustridaceae; genus Acidimicrobilacustris. Next base: position 14,274 of record CANGMY010000014.1, read on the forward strand.
CGACAAGCGGAAATCTCTTTACCTGGCTCACCGAGTTGTATCCGGTGTGGTCGCAACTCGATGAAGAGGCGGCATACCTTTCGGCGTGGATTGGTTTTGCCGAACTCGCTCTCGGCGGATGTACAACTTCGATGGATCACTTGTACGTGCATCCAAAAGGTGGTGGCGATCTCATCACTGCGGAAATCACCGCAGCGAAGGAGTTCGGTTTCCGCTTTCACGCAACCCGTGGCTCGATGAGTCGTTCGCAAAAAGATGGCGGTCTCCCGCCGGACTCCGTCGTGCAGACCGATGATGAAATTCTCGCTGACTCCGAACGACTCGTGAAGATGCATCACGATCGTTCGCCACACGCCATGATTCAGGTCGCGCTTGCGCCATGCTCGCCGTTCTCCGTGACTCCCGATCTCATGCGTTCCACCGCAGAACTCGCAGAGAAACTCGATGTTCGCCTGCACACTCATCTGGCAGAAGACGTTGACGAAGACACCTATTGCCTCGACGTCTACGGATGTCGTCCCGTCGAATTGTTCGAGGACGTCGGCTGGGGCTCAAACCGCTCGTGGGTTGCCCATTGCGTGTATCCGAACGCCGATGAAATCGAGCGACTCGGCAAATGGGGAACCGGTGTGGCCCATTGCCCCAGTTCGAACCAGATCCTCGGTGCTGGCTTTGCTCCGATTGCCGAATTCGTTGCTGCAGGTGTTCCCGTGGGTCTCGGTTGCGACGGTTCCGCTTCAGCGGACTCCGCATCGCTCTGGACAGAAGCCCGTAACGCCATGCTGATGGGCCGTCATCGCAAAGGCCCCGAATCCATGCAGGCCCGAGATGCGCTCGAACTGGCCACCCTCGGCGGTGCCAAGTGCCTCGGCCGCGAAGGCGAAATTGGCGTTCTTACCCCCGGAGCGGCCGGAGACCTCGTGGTCTGGGGCTTCGAAGGTGTCCGCTATGCCGGTGCGCTCTCCGACCCCATCGAGGCCTGGCTCCGCTGCGGACCAACCTCGGCCCGCGACACCGTCATCGCTGGCGAATCCGTCGTCAGCAGTGGACTTCTCACCAATCCCAATGTTGAAGAGATGCTCACTCGCCATCGCGGTGTCGCAACGCGCTGGCAAACCCGCTGATCGAAAACCATTGCGGGTTCGACCCGTCGACCACTTCCTTATGGCGTCTCCCTTGCGAGCCCACCACTAGCGTTTCGCACTATGAAACTGCATCGCCGCCCGAAGGCCGCCGTCGATCTCAATCGCCCGGCACCTATTCCTCCTACCGGCAAGCAACTCGGTGGGCTCGGTCGCATTGGTCGATTCGTTTCGAAGCATCACCGCTGGGTGGCGGCACTTTGGCTGGTCATCATCGTGGCGGCCGGCTACCTCAACGTTGCGTTTGCCGGAAAGACCTCTGACAGCTTCAGCGTCCCCGGCACGAATTCACAGGCGGCATACGACCTCCTGAATGAAAAGTTCCCCTCACAGAATGCGGCAACCGCAAACCTCGTGTTCTGGGTGCCTCAGGGACAGGTGCTGACGTCTCCGCAGAATGCTGCCGCCGTTGCCAGTGTCGTTGCAGCGGTGCAGAAAGTGAACGGCGTCGCGCCGAACGGAGTTCTCGATCCGATCCTCGCAAGCGCGCAAGCGGTGAACCTTGGGCTCGGAAATATCCCCACCTTCCTTTCGCCCGATAGCCAAATCGCATACACAAGCGTGACGTTTTCCGACACCGTCACCGCGTTGATGAATCAGTACCCACCCAACGGTGAGAAAGTTGCAACGGAGTACCCGAATCCGTACAACGAATTGCAGAGCGCAATTAACAGCGTCAGCGCTGGCGATGTTCAGGTAAAAATCGGCGGCACCGTCGCTGATACGTGGAACCAGCCCGTTTCGTGGTGGGGTTCGCACGCCGACGAGGTTGGTCTTGGCCTCGGCGCCATTCTTTTGCTCGTCGCATTCGGTTCCATCTTTGGAATGGCCATTCCGATTTCGACTGCACTCTTCGGTGCAATAACGGCCGGCGGACTCGTGTTGTTGCTCGCGGACTTTGTAACGGTGTCATCGGCAGCACCGAAGGTCAC
>CANGMY010000015.1 GCA_947455015.1 Microthrixaceae bacterium
AAGACCGGCACGGAAGCCGATTGGTCGCGCGGACCGGTCGACGATTCCGAAGAAGCCGCTCGCGCCTACATGGAACGTTGTCGTGCATGGCAGAAAGTTCTGTCTGACAACGGATGGGCCGGCATCACATGGCCGAAGGCCTTTGGTGGCCGCGGAGACAGCGCTGCGGTTTCGGTGATCTTCGGCCAAGAAGCATCGAAGTACGACGCCACCGCTGGCTTCATCGGTGCCGTGCAGTCGCTGGTCGGTCCGCCGATCATGCGCCACGGCACTCCCGAACAGCAGGAACGATTCCTTCCGGGTCTTCTCGACGGTTCGGTGAATTGGTGTCAGTTGTTCTCTGAACCAGGCGCTGGCTCCGATCTCGCAGCGCTCTCAACCCGTGCAGTGCGTGACGGAGATTCGTTCATTGTCAATGGTCAGAAGGTGTGGAACACCCAAGCGCAGTTCGCCGATTGGGGCATCCTCGTTACTCGCACCGATCCCGATGCGCCGAAGCACAAGGGCGTCACGTTCTTTCTCGTCGACATGGCCACTCCGGGCATCGAAGTTCGTCCGCTCGTGCAGTCAACTGGTCAGGCGCACTTCAACGAGGTTTTCTTCAACGACGTCGTCATCCCCGTCGAGAACGTTGTTGGCGAAATCAACGAAGGATGGGCAGTTACTCGAACCGTGCTGAGTAGCGAAGCCGGAATGATTGGTTCCGGAGCGGGTGGCTCCAACGGTTTCGAAGGGGTGCTCGGTCTTGCCCGTAAATACGGACGCACCGAGGATCCTGAAATCCGTCAGCGATTGGCCGACTCCTATGCGCGCGAACGCATGCTGCAGCTTCTTGGTCTGCGCATGCAGTCATTCATTCTCAATGGCCGTGGAAATCCTCCCGACCCCTCGGTCATGAAGAACTTCATGGTGCAAGCTGCGGAAAAGCGTTACGACCTCGCCCTCGAGATCGAAGGCGCTGACGGCATGCTCGACAAAGCCGACGCACCGCAGAACGGTTTCTGGCAGTCGGTGCACATGGGTCAGTTCGGTTCACGAATCGGTGGAGGTACAACCGAAGTGCATCGCAACATGATCGCGGAACGCGCTTTGGGCCTGCCGCGTGATGTCTCGCCTGACAAGGACCTTCCGTGGAAGGAAATCCTGAAGGCGTAGAGCTTCAGGGGATTTACGTAGCGGCGGACATCCCAAGGATGCCGACGTACAACAAGACGGCTCCGAAAGCGCTCGTGGCGATGATGCCGCCGATATCGCGTCGTTGTCCTCCTGGCGAAAGGATCGTCATGAGCGCAACCGACGAGATGTAGACGCCCTCGACGAGAAAGAGTCCTGCCTCAATCGTTAAACCCCAATTGAGAATGACGGCCAGGAGTGCAACGACACCCCACGCCAGATTCGCAAGTCCGACTTCGATCTGGAAGTTGTTTCGAATCCCGTAGTCCCACCCCATGCGCGCCGCGTCAGAGCGATGTAGCAGCGCATGGCGGACAAACGAGAGAATTCCAACGCCTCCAACTGCGAGGAGGCACGCCAAAGTGAGATCGGCGGGAGTCTTGGTCGCCGTGCTGGTGCCAATAACGAGGCCGACACCGCCGACGATGTACGTGAGAATCATCACCGCCCTTGAAAAACGTGGGTCGGAGAACTGATTCGCGGGTGTTGCTGAGTCCGCCTGACTGCTTCGTGAGTCGTGTTGGTCATCCACCATGGAGTCGGAAATTACTGCGGTAACTCAGATCGAGGGTGGTTGATCGGGACTAGAGCTTCAGGACCTTCTTTGCGTTCTCGCGGAGGAACTTCGGCCATACCTCGTCTTTGAACGGAACCTTTGGGAGTTCTTCGAAGATGCGGTCGTAGCTGAGGCCCGCTGGGAAGTAGCCGGCGTACATGACCTTGTCGGCGCCGCGGCTGTTCGCGTAATCGATGATTGCCTTGGGGTAATGCTTCGGCGCGAACGCTGAGGTTGAGTAGTACAGGTTTGGCCACTTGAGCATGAGTTTCATGGCGAGTTCAGTCCAGGGCTCGGCACCATGACGCATCACGAACGTGAGATCGGGGAAGTCGTACATGACTTCGTCGATCAGTTCGACATGTTGCGGTGCGAACGGAACGCGTGGGCCGGGGATGCCGACACAGCAGAAGATGGGAAGATCGAGTTCAACCGCGAGCGCGTAGAACGGGTACATCTTCTTGTCGTTCAGCGGTGTGCGGTAGCCGGCGGGGAAGGTGCTGATGGCTCGGAGGTTCACGCCGCTTGCATGAACTTCACGGATCTTTTCGATGCCCGGCATGACGTCGGTGGGATCGAATTCAAAGCAGGTGAAGAAACGGTCGGGGTGCTCAGTGAGAGCGCGGAGGCAATCGGGGTTGTTCGGGTTGTAACCGAGCATTGCTTTTTCGATGTTGTGACGTTCGAAGTTGTCGATCAGGAGTGCAACCGGGTCGACGCCTTCTTCTGTGTCGGGGGGAACGTCTTTAAACATGTACTGCGCAGGGAAGCGGAAGTCCTTGGACTCTTGATCGCGCAAATGCGGGGCGAGGAACTTATAGACCTCTTTGCGATTACGGCTTGGCATGCCGACGAAGGTCTCGATGATGTTGATATCGGTTGGGAATCCCATTGGGTCCGTCGCTCCTTGAAGAAGTTGAACGGAGCGAATCTATGGCATGGAACGGCACCGCTTGATCGTTCTATGCCGCAAGTGGGGAATCTTCCGGAGTGAGGCCACTTCGAACGATGTGAATCCACACCTCAAGTTCAAGTTCGCTTGCTCGACGCCGGTAGGAGTTGGCGAGGATTGGGTCGACGGAATCGGCGCGGCAACGCAGTGAGTCGGCTCGGCGCTGGAGAAGCGTGAGATCGATTCCCGGTCGTTTGGTTGGCATGGAGTCACGAGTCGTCGTGATCGGCAGTGTGGAAAGCGACGAGAGAACCATGGCCCGCTCCTTTGTGCTCTCGGTGCCTGACAGGTGTTGTCAGTGCACGCGGTGGTCTTTCCTGTCTTGTCGGCAGGAATGGCCAAAGTGTGAGCAACTTTCCCCGGGTCGACGGAATCGGGTCAGGAAGTGGGAGAGGATTCGGTCGAAGGCGCGGTCGATGTCTTGCCAAAGCGATGACGAAAGGCGAAATGGGCCCCGAGACCGGCCGGCAGCGGCAGCCAGTAGGAAGCAATTCGATAGGCGAGTGTGGCAAGAAGGGCTTTCTCTCCGGGAACACCCGAGAGCACGAGCATCGCGGTGAGGCCGGCTTCGACGAATCCCACGCCGCCTGGAGTGATGGGGATCATGCCGAGCACGGCGGCAACGGCGTAGGCGAGCAGAACCAAACTCAGTCGCGGGTGAATACCGCAGGCTTTGAGCGCGCAAACGAGTGCGAAGTAATCAAGGAGCCAGTTGCCAACCGCTGCGGCGAGCGCTGCGCGCCATCGGGCGCCGAGACTGCTCACCATTTGATCGCGCTGACGCACGATTCCTTCCACCGTTGGACCGCCCGATTTCCCGAGACGCCTGTTGATCCATCCAGCGATCATCGTGATGACTTTGCCGAACCAAAGAATTGGTCGATCGAAGCGCACGAGTGAGAACGCAAAGGCGAAGAGCGCGACTGCAAGTACCGCCCCGCCCCACGCCACGTGGATCATGCCGTCGGGGATGGGAGCGCCCAAGATTGAAAGAAAGAGGGCGACCATTGGAAGACAGAGAAGGACACCATTGGAAATGATTGAGGTCGCGGTAAGTGCGGCCCCAGCAGAACCTTTATCGATTCCAGAAACCGACAGCATCCGGAACCCGGTTGCCGCTCCAATTGCTGCGCCGCCAGGAACTACTTTCGCCACTGCATTTGATGTGAGTTGCGCGGTGGAAGCGACGAACCACGACACGCTTGGGAGCGCGACGCGAGTTAGTTCCCACGCACACGCGTAGGAACCAATTTCGCAAACAAGTACTGCAACGAACCAGTAAATGCTGACGGTCCGAAGTTGTGGAACTTGGTCCCACATGTCGAGCAGTTTTGGTGCGAGTCCGTAGAACGCAAACGCCATGATGGCGAGAAAAAGAACGCGTCCAAGTATTCGCAGGCGCGAGACATGAGGCGCCGGCGTGGTTCCCTCCGTGGAGTCAGATATCGGAGGGAGAAGCTCGTCGGACGGGTTCAGCCGAGGACGCCCTTTTCGTGCATTTCGGCGATGCGGTCTGCGTCGTAGCCGAGAACTTCGCGAAGGATTTCATCGCTGTGCTGACCGCACTCGGGAGCCTTGCGCGGAATGGGAAGTTCGCCGCCGATGATCTTGACGGGATTCGGCAACATGTCGGCGCCGAGAATTTCCTTCGGGATCCACTGCATGCGGTCTTGGAACTGAGGATCGTTCTGCATGTTCGAGGGAGTGTTTACCGGAGCAAGCGGGGTGTTCCATTCGCCGCCGAAGTCCATCCATTCCTGCGAGGTCTTCGTCTTGAAGATCTTCGTGAGTTCGGCGAGCAGTTCGCGGTTGCCGCGAGCGTGATCGGCGTATTTCGAGCCCGGGAATTGTTCGAACAGATCGTCGCGGCCAATGCCCTTGCAGAAGTTCTTCCAGAACTCTTGTTCCGAGGCCATGAACAGGATGTGCCCATCGGAGGTTTCGTACATCTGATAGCGCACGCCCTCTTTCATGCCTGAGGTGCCCGGTGCTCGGCGTTCGTAGTTGTCGGCTTTGTTGCCCGTGACCTCGGACTGTGGTCGCTCGTAGGCCTTGAACGACTCGCTGCGATACCAGTCGAATGCTGCGGCTGCATCGGACTGTGCAATTTCCATGTAACAGCCTTCGCCGGTGGCGCGGGCTTTGATAATTCCGGCGAGGATGCCAAGTGCGCCGAACATCGGACCAGCGTTGATGCCGATCGAAATATGCGGCGGGATGTAGCAGTAGCCCTCTTCGTCATAGGCGGGTTCGACAATGCCGGCCCACGTGTCATAAGCGATGCCGTGGCTAGGCAGATCGCGATACGGACCGGTCATCCCGTAGCCACTGATTGTCATGAAAACGATCTTCGGGTTGATCGCTTTGAGGTCTTCGTAACCAAGGCCGCGGCGGGCGAGTGCGCCGGGGCGCATGGCCTCGACAACGACGTCGGCATCGGCCGCGAGTTCCTTGAACGCTTGGACGCCTTCTTCGGTTCGAAGATCAAGCACGATTGAACGCTTGCCTCTATTGCAGTGAAGGAAAAGGAGCGACGTGTCCTCGACAATGGGCCATGTCATCTGGCGGCCGTAGTCGCCCCCAGGCGCCTCGACCTTGATGACGTCGGCGCCGAGTTCGGCGAGATTGGTAGTGACAGCTGCGGGTCCGAGCATCGAAGCCTCGATGATGCGGACTCCTTCAAGGGGAGCAATTTCAGTCATGGCTACCAATCTGTCACGAGATGGGGCCCCTCGTCGCCCCGACGGCGGTGGATGGGGCAAGATGGCAGTGCGGGGCGGTTGCCCCGTGAATCCAATGTCATCGCTTCGAGAAGGGGACCGTCATGCGAATCGTGGTCGATTTCGATCTGTGTGAAAGCAACGCCGTCTGTATGGGAATCGCGCCAGAGATCTTCGAGGTCCGTGACGACGACTTCCTCTACGTGCTCGACGAGAACCCACCGGAATCCATGCGAGCCAAGATGGAAGAGTCGGTGCAGCGATGCCCGAAGCAGGCCATCTCCATCGCTGAGGATTGAGAGCCGAACGGCGATCCTCGCCGCTCAGTTCACGACCTGATTTATGAACTCCACCACTGTCATCGTTGGCGCGTCTCTCGCAGGCATCAACGCCGCTCGAACGCTCCGACTCCAGGGTCAAGAGGGTCCGATCATCGTCGTCGACGCTGATCCGGAACGACCGTACGACCGACCTCCGCTGTCGAAGCAAATGCTCACCGGAGAATGGGAGCCCGAGAAGATTCTTCTGCCTGCTGGCAAAGAAGACCTCGGACTCGACTTCCGTTTGGGGGTGCGGGCAAAAGCTGTCGATCTCAGCGCTCGGCAGATCACGCTCGAAGGCTCGGGCGGGCAAATGGAAACCACAGCATTTGATTCACTGGTGATTGCGAGCGGAGCATCTGCTCGCCGCCTGCCCGATTCTGCTGGCATCGCTGGCGTTCACGTTGTTCGAACTCTTGCTGACAGCCTTGCGTTGCGTGAAGAACTCGATGCTGGTCCGTCACGAGTCGTCGTTGTTGGTGCTGGATTTATCGGTGCTGAAGTTGCATCGAGCTGCCGCAAACGCGGGCTCGACGTCACGCTTGTTGAAGCGATGCCATTGCCGCTTGAACGCATTCTCGGTGCCGAAATGGGCCGGGTGTGTGCGCAGGTGCATATCGAAAACGGCGTCGACCTCAGACTCGGCACCGGCGTTCTCCAACTCGAAACGGAAACGGTTGATGGTGTCGAGAAAGTGGTGGGTGTTGCGCTGACTGACGGCACAACGGTTGCTGCTGAAGTTCTTGTCGTGGGCATTGGCGTCTCACTCAACACGGAATGGCTTGAAGGTTCAGGGCTCACGCTTGAAGACGGCGTCGTATGCGACAACACGCTCCTTGCTGCGCCGGGCGTCGTCGCTGCTGGCGATATTGCTCGCTACCCGAGCGCTCGCTTCGGCCGCATGCTTCGCGTTGAACACTGGGAAACGGCGATCGCTGGTGGCGAAGCCGCCGCTCTACGGTTGCTCGCAGAAGCCAGCGGCGAAACGCCTGCAGTTTTCGATCCGATCCCGTGGTTCTGGAGCGATCAATACGACCGCAAAATTCAGCTTGCGGGCCGACCAATGCCGACTGATCAGTGTGTGGTCGTGCATGGCAGCACCGACGAATTCCGATTCGTTGCGCTTTACGGCGATGGCGATCACCTCACCGGCGTACTCGGGATGAATCGTCCACGTCACGTCGTACAACTGCGAGCAATCTTTGAAGAAGGCGCATCATTTTCAGAAGCGTGTGAACGAGCGGCAACCCTCTGATGGGTGATGGCGCTGCAAGCGAAGAGCTTGTTGATGAACTCGATGAAATGGGCACTGTTGTCGGAACCGTGACTCGAGCCGAGATGCGGGCAAACAACCTCCTGCATCGATCGGTGTTTGTCGTTGTTCGCAATGATGCTGATGAACTGCTTGCTCATCAGCGTGCATCGTGGAAAGACCTTTGGCCCGATGCCTGGGATATCGCAGTCGGTGGCGTTGTCGCTGCCGGTGAGGCCTGGGAACTTGCGGCTGCTCGCGAACTCGCCGAGGAACTCGGCGTCTCTGCCGAACTCGCGTATCTCGGTGAAGGGTCATACGAAGACGAAGACGTGCGGGAAGTGGCTCGGATCTACCAAGCGCGCACCGACGGCCCCTTCGAGTTTGCTGACGAGGAAATCACTGAAGCGGTTTGGGTGCCGATGGAAGGCGTTCGTGAATGGCTCGTCGGCCGCTCGGTTTGCCCCGACAGCATGGCGCTCGTCCTACCTCGACTCGACGCTCCGTGAGGACCGAATGACCGCTGTAGCGTTTCTGTTGCTCTCGCTCACCGCAGTGGTTGCGGTGGCTGACTGGCTTGCTGTTGCGAACAACTACCGGTTCGCGGAGTACATCTTGAAGCCGCTCGTGATGGTGTTTCTCATCGCCGTTGCATTGTCGCTCGATCCGTCGTCAGATTTCGCGCGAGTGATGCTGATCATCGGATTGGTTCTGTCGATGGTTGGTGACGTGTGCCTGATGCTTCCGAAGGACATGTTCATCGCCGGACTCGGAGCGTTTCTCGTTGCTCACGTGTTTTATGTCGTTGCATTGCTTGCGCTGGGAATCTCATTCGGCGGATTCCTCTTTGGCGTGATCTTGATGACGGTTGTGGCGGTCGTCGTTGGTCGCAAGATCGTTCAGGGCGCTGCGCTCGCCGATAAGGCGTTGGCCGGTCCAGTCGCCGCCTACATGGCTGTCATCTCGTTAATGGTTGCCTCGGCAATCGGCACGGGTCGGTTTTTTGCGATCGCAGGCGCAATGCTCTTCGCTGCCAGTGATTCGGTGCTCGGCTGGACTCGATTCTTGAAAGATTTCCCACGCAGTCGAATGATCGTGATGGTCACCTATCACCTCGGCCAAGCCGGATTGGTGCTCGCGCTTCTCTGACGGGCCACTTCTCTGACGGACCAGTCGTCACGCGGCCCCGTAGGCTTCACCCATGTCGTGGTCAGTGGGACTCGTAATACTCGCCGTTGTTGTCGTGTTTTTGGTTCTGCTCGCGGTCTACGACCTTGTGCAGCGAAAGCACGCCATCCTCAGGAACTTTCCTCTTATTGGGCACCTGCGCTACCTGCTCGAAGCGGTTGGTCCGGAGCTTCGTCAGTACATCGTGACGGACAACAACGAAGAGCGACCATTCAGTCGAGACGATCGTCGGTGGGTGTACTCAACCGCGAAACAGCAAAACGCGTATTTCGGTTTTGGAACCGACAACGATCTTGACCAATCACGCAACTACACGATCATCAAGCAATCGATGTTTCCGCTTGATGGCCCAGCCGATGCTCCCTTGCATCCTGATCCGTCTCGGCCGCTGCCTTGCGCGAAAATCCTCGGCGCGTCGCATGGTCGCCGCCTTGCATTCCGCCCGGATTCAATCGTCAACGTGTCGGGGATGAGCTTCGGTTCATTGAGCGGCGCAGCGATCGAAGCGCTTGATCGCGGTTGCGCAATGGCGGGTGCGTTGCACACCACTGGAGAAGGCGGCATAACCCCGCATCACCTTCATGGCGCTGATCTCGTTTGGCAGATTGGCACCGGCTATTTCGGATGTCGCAATGAGGACGGTTCGTTCAGTCTCGAGCGCGCTGTTGAACAAGTGAAGGCTGCCCCAATCCGCGCAATCGAAATCAAGCTCAGTCAAGGGGCCAAGCCTGGGCTTGGAGGACTGCTTCCCGCCAACAAAGTCACTCCCGAAATTGCCGCTATCCGGGGAATTCCCGTTGGAGTTGCATGTAAGAGCCCCGCTGCGCATACCGCATTCAACGATGTCGACACTCTCATCGCGTTCATCGAGACATTGGCTGATGTCACTGGAGTTCCCGTCGGCATCAAGTCCGCGGTTGGGCAAGGTGAGTTTTGGACCGAACTCGCAACAAAGATGGCCGCTACTGGTTGCGGACCAGACTTCATCACGATTGATGGGGGAGAGGGTGGGACGGGCGCCGCACCTTTGGCGTTTACCGATCACGTTGCCCTTCCGTTCCGCTGGGGCTTCACTCGCGTCTACCGGACGTTCGCCGAAGCGGGCATCACCGACGACATCGTGTTCATCGGTTCCGGAAAACTTGGTATGCCCGATGCAGCGTTCAGTGCGATCGCACTTGGTTGCGACATGGTCAACGTCGGCCGAACGGCGTTGTTCTCCATTGGTTGTATTCAGTCACAGCGGTGTCACACCGATCGCTGTCCCACTGGCGTGGCAACGCAAAATCGCCGTCTCACTCGGGGGCTCGACCCTCAGGACAAGGGTGTTCGCTGCGGGAACTACCTCGCCGGTGTTCGTTTCGAACTCGAGCGGCTCAGTTGGGCCTGCGGTGTCACGCATCCGGCCAAGGTCGATGCCGACATGATCGAAGTCCTTGAAGACCGTTGGACCGCGGAGACTCTTCGACAGATGGTCGGGTATCAACCGGGTTGGGGCACGCCGTCAAAAGCATTGCTCGATGCTCTCGACGCCTCTCAGGGGTAGACCCTTCCGCGGTCCCGCCCTCCACTAGCCTCAGCGCGTGACCTCGACTTTGGAACGTGCCCGTACTGCGGTCACGACGTCTCCAGAACTACGTCGCCTCATCGAGCGTGGTCGGGCCATTCTCGTTGGGCCATCGGATGAAGTCTTGCGCCAAGAGCAGGACGAATCGCATTGGCAGCCGACAGTCACTGGTGGGTCGCGCTGGTGGCAAACCGCGCTCAGCGCACTGAGTGGAATGGTCGGCGCGATCGTTATTGCGGCATCTGCCCCTCAATGGCGTTTGGCCGTCCCCACCTGGCGCTTGTCGATTCCGGGAATTGCTCATCCGGGCACGAGCACGCAATCGACGATGTGGTTCTTACTTGGGTTGATCCTGCTTGCGATCGGTTGGCTTGGCCTTGTTCATCGCGCTGGTCGAATTGCTGATCCGCGCCGAGCCATCATTGTCGTGGGTGCTGTCATCGCGTTGTGGGCGATACCTGTCTCACTCGGGCCGCCACTTCTCTCGAACGACGTCTACAGCTACGTCGCTCAGGGTGAAATGTCGAGCCGCGGCATCGATCCCAGTTCGGTCGGGCCAGTTGAACTTGGTCGAAACGACTTCTTGTCCGGCGCTGACCCCACATGGCGCTCGGCTCCAGCTCCCTACGGTCCGGTTGCGGTGATCGCGGCCCGATCAGCAGTCGAGATCGCGGGACACAACCAAGTCGCAGCGATCAACGTCTATCGAGTCATCGTGTGGATCGGCGTCATCATGGCGGCGATTGGCATCGGCATGATTGCGGTCGGGAATGGACTCTCTGCCGCTGTAGCGATCGCAATCGGTATCGGTAATCCGATCATGATCATGCACATCATCGGTGGTGTTCATAACGATGCGCTCATGTTTGGCTTCCTGGCGCTTGGTCTGGCTGCGGCGCAGAGAGATAGGAAGAAATTGGCGGTTGCGCTCATTACGGCAGCAACGGCCGTAAAACTTCCTGCCGCAATCGGATTGCTATACCTCGGTTGGTGTTGGCGCGGCGCAATAGCGACTTGGAAAGAACGTGTCCGGACGACTGTCGCTGTGTTCGCCTCATCGACGGCGGCAATCATCGTCGGGTGTTTCATTGTTGGTCTCGGACCGGGCTGGATTACGGCGCTAAAGAGCACCGGAAAAGTCAACGACACCTATTCACCGACAACGAAGCTCGGTTTCAGTATCGCTGAGATTCTCAACGGGATTGGACTTCATGTTGATGGGCAACTTCTTGCATCAGGAGTTCGCGCCCTTGGACTTCTTGCAACTGCAGTTATTGCATTCGTGATGCTGATGCGCAGCCCGCGCGTCGGATTCATCAAGGCGACGGGCGTGATGCTCGTTGCCTACGTTCTGCTCGGTCCAGTGATTTGGCCGTGGTATCTCGTCACGGGGTTTGCACTTCTTGCTGCCTGCGGCCTTGGCCGCTATCGGCCGTCATATCTCGTTGTATGTATTGCTGCGAGTTGGTTTGTCTGGCCGACTTCGGTGGTTTCGATGGGAACCTTCGGAAATGGCTATCAACATCTACGCGGGCTCGGTGTTGTTGCGCTTGTCATCGCCTTGGCATGGGGAGCACAACGGTTCACCGGTCGCTGGGAACGGCGCTATCACGGGTTGAGCGACTCCGAGCGTGATGCTGTTGTTTCGAGCGAGCGTGCTGAAGTCGACGCAACTGTCTGAATTGCGAAGGCGTCGTCCTTCGATTGTTAGTGGCCGTGGAGCAACCTGTGAGCGAGCCGGTCAGCCTCGCGTTGGCGCAGCGCGACATTGACTTCGAGACGTTCGAGATGTTGGGCGAGGATCTTGTCGCCTTGAGGTACCTCGTGCGTTTCGAAGAAGGACAGGACCTCTGCTGCGGTGCCGGGCTTTGATAAGCCGCGAATTCCTTCGAGGAACCGAGCGATGGAATTGGATGGCAGGCGTGTCGTGATTGCCTCCCATTCGGAACTCACAAAGAACCAAGCAACTTCGCCGGCATCTCGGTTGGACAGAGCCCGCCGCAGGAGGAGCGGCGCGTTCTGACTCCGTACCTCGTCGGTCAACGTCATTCGCACCAGGCGAGCGATGAGGTCCGGGTCGGGGAAATCGGCAAGGGCGCCGAGATAACGGAGTTCTTCTTGCGGGGTCGGAGCGTTTTTCATACGCCGCACGAACTCATCGAAGTCGGTACTCGTGCCGGTCGCGGCGACGATATTGACCGAAGCGGCAACGAGCGCGGGATCGGGATCAAGCACGCCAATCTCGAGAAGTACATGAGCTCGCGACTGGATGTCGATGTTTCCGCCGAGGACGCCGAGTGCTTCAAACAAAATCCCGCGGAGAGCTCGGTCGCGGTCGGAATCTTCGGGACGCGGTTCGGGGCCAAGTGTTTCGTATGAGGGGGTGATGATTCCGCGTACACGGGTGTGAAGCGCTGCGCGTGCATCGCCATCGAGGATTCGATCGAGCGCACCGAGTCCAGCGATGATTCGCTGCCAGACGGAGAGATCGGTTTCATTGCGAAAGGCGTCGGCGACATCAAGGAAATCGTGAGCTTCGAGATCGCCGGCCAGGACCGACGCCCAGATGTCATCGACGAGCCCGTACCGCTCAATAGGAGAGAGGTCGGTTTGGGCGTGGGTGACGAGTGCGGCGCGAAGATCGGGTGCGTAGCGGGCCCGGTAGAAGCCCGTTCCCTCGGTGTTGACGTAGATCCACGTGGCTGGTTCGACGAGATCGATATCGACCGATGGCTGATCGAGAAGCACTTTTTCGAAGGCGATCACGCCATCAGTTGCGCTTCGTTGGGAAAAGATGAGTGGCACAATCCATTGCGCGGCGTCGTCGTGCGCGGGAATTGGTGATTCTCCGTCGCCCAAGTCTCCGGCATAACCAAACCGGTGCTGAGACAATCGCAACGTTCGCCCGTCGTTGACGATGTCGACAGAAATGACGGGGAATCCGCCTTGGAAGATCCAAGAATCCATGATTCGTCGAACAGGTTCACCCGTGGCTGACTCGATGGCATCCCAGAGGTCGGTTGTTTCGGTGTTTCCAAACGAATGCTCTGCGAGGTACTGGCGAATGCCAGACCGGAACTGGTCCTCGCCGAGATACTGCTCAAGCATGCGGACAACCGCCGCCCCTTTTTCGTAGGTGAGGATGTCGAACATTCCTTCGGCATCGGCGGGGGAGATGACGGGGTACTCAATTGGGCGCGTGCTCGTAAGCGAATCGGTGTCGAATGCGGCGGTGCGGGAAAGGCCAAAGGTCGTCCAACGATCCCACTGTGGGCGGAACGCATCGGTGGCGTGCATTTCCATGAAGGTGGCGAAGGCTTCGTTGAGCCAAATTCCGTTCCACCATTTCATGGTGACGAGATCGCCGAACCACATGTGGGCAAGTTCGTGGTTGATGACGTCGGTGACGTTGAGGAGTTCGGCTTGGGTGGTCGTTGCCGGGTCGACGAGTAGGAGAATCTCTCGGAACGTGACACATCCGAGGTTTTCCATCGCGCCAAATGCGAAGTCGGGAACGGCAACGAGATCGAGCTTGTCGCCCGGATAGGCGATGCCGTAATAGTTCGTGAAGTGGCGAAGACAGAAGGCGCCGACTTCGAGGGCGAAGTCGGTGAGATGGCCTTTCCCTCTTGGGTAGATCACGCGCATTGGCGTGCCGTCGACGTCGATGGGAATTGTGGCCTCGAGTGGGCCAACGATGAACGCCACGAGGTAGGTGGACATCACCATTGTTTCGGCGAATCGAACGAGATCCTTGCCGATACGTTCTGGAGCGGGCGTGCGCGAAAGTTCCGATGCGTTGGAAACGGCGAAAAGGTCTTCGTCGACAATCAGCGAAATCGCAAAGGATGCTTTGTGGGCGGGTTCGTCCCAGCAGGGGAAGGCGCGGCGTGCATCGGTGGCTTCGAATTGCGTCGTAGCGATGACCTGTTCAACACCATCGGTATCGGTGAATGTGGATCGGTAGAAGCCGCGGAGTTTGTCGTTGAGTTCGCCGTTGAACCGAATGCGGAGATGCGCCTCTCCGGCGGCAATTGGACGATCAAGGGTGAAGGTGACTCGCTCTTTCTCGGCGTCAAGGGCAACCCCGGTCACCGCAACCGGTGCGCCGGAATCACGAGGTCCTTCGATGACGTCGGCGGCCAGGATGTCGAGATCGAGGGCGTTGCACGCGATGGTGTCGCTTGGGGACGAGACCAGAACGGAAATGAGGACCTCGCCAGCAAAGGTGGCAGCTTCGAGGTCTGGTTCGAGGGTGAGCTCGTAACGGACGGGTCGGACGGGGCCGTCGAGGCGAAACGGGTTGGGTTCGCCGTCATGGGAGAGAAGTTCAGTATCGGTCACGGAGCCAGCGTAGGGTCGGACGCGATGACTGCGCTCCTACCTCCCTCAGACCGATCCCTTGATGTGCTCTGCGTTGGCAATGCCATTGTCGACGTACTCGCCCAGACCGATGATTCCTTCTTAGAGACTCACGGAATGGTGAAGGGGTCAATGCAATTGACCGACCCTGATCGTGCTCGCTCTATTTATTCGGCGATGCCTCCTGCTGTTGAAATCTCGGGTGGCTCAGCGGCGAATACCGCTGCTGGATTGGCCTCGCTTGATAGCTCCGTGGCGTTCATCGGCAAAGTCGCCGACGATGAACTGGGTGAGGTCTTCGCTCATGACATCCGCGCTGCGGGTGTTGCGTTTCACGGGTTTCCTGCGACCGGCGCCGAAGCGGCGGCAGGTACGGCTCGCTGTCTGATCTGCGTGACGCCAGATGCGCAGCGGACGATGAACACGTCACTTGGTGTAGCGGGACAACTCACGACAGACGACATCGATCTTTCGCTCGTTCCCACCGCTCGCGTTGTTTATCTCGAGGGGTATTTGTGGGATGAACCCGCGGCCAAGAGTGCACTCCGCAATGTGATGGGTTGGGCGGCAGGTGCAGGTACTCGCGTGGCGTTCACGCTTTCCGACGGCTTCTGCGTCGATCGCCATCGTGCCGAATTCCTTGAGATCATTGAACATCACGTCGACATCCTTTTTGCGAACGAGGATGAAATTTGCTCGCTCTACGAGGTCGATGACTTCGATGAGGCCGCTCGTCGGGTAGCGGGGCATTGTGCAATCGCCTGTCTCACCCGTGGCGACGCTGGGTCCGTCATCATTTCTTCCGACGGCGAGCGCGTTGACGTCTCTGCAGTGCCTGCGGAACTTCTCGACACGACCGGTGCAGGCGACCTCTACGCCGCAGGTTTCCTCGCTGCTTGGGTTCGTGGTGCCGACCTTTTGGAATCGGGTCGTACCGGATCCATTGTTGCGGCCGAAGCCATTTCTCATCTTGGTGCCCGTCCGCAGGTCAACCTCTCTGTACTCGTGAAAGGCGCGTTATGAGTTCGCCATTGAGTTCGCCATTGAGTTCCTCGTGTTTTGATGTTGAGGTGAGCAACAAGGTTGCTCATATTCGATTGAATCGGCCTGAGGAACTCAACTCAATGATCCGCGAGTTCTGGACGGAACTTCCTGAAATCGTGCGCGGTCTTGACGCACGCGGCGATGTGAGGGCGATCGTTGTTTCGTCAACGGGACGTCACTTCTGCGCCGGGATGGACCTCGGTGTCTTCAGTTCCGGTGACAGCGCCATTACCCCTGGCGATTCCGAAGAGATGGGCCGTACACGTGCCCGACTCCGCCAAACCGCACTCATGTTGCAGGAGAGCTTTACATCGTTTGAGCGTGTTCGTATGCCCGTACTTGCCGCGATTCAAGGGGGATGCATTGGCGGGGCGGTCGACATGGTGACTGCTGCCGATATGCGATACGCGACGGCCGATGCGTTTTTCGTGATTCAGGAAATCAACATCGGGATGACTGCCGATGTTGGAACTCTGCAACGTCTCCCGAAAATCATCCCCGATGGCGTTGCTCGCGAACTGGCTTACACCGGTCGACGAATGTCCGCTCAGCGTGCGCTTGAGGTGGGACTTATCAACGAGATTTTCCCGACCCACGATGAACTTGTTGCAGGTGTACTCGAGATCGCACGCGAGATTGCGTCGAAGAGCCCGCTTGCAATCTGGGGAACGAAAGAGATGCTGCTGTACTCGCGCGATCACAGCGTGACTGATGGCCTGAATCACATTGCGACGTGGCAAACGGGGATGTTCCAGCCGTCTGACATGGTCGAAACATTTACGGCCAAGGCCGAGGGGCGCGAACCGGAATTCCCCGATCTGCTTCCTGCACCCGATTCCTTTTGAGTTA
>CANGMY010000016.1 GCA_947455015.1 Microthrixaceae bacterium
AGCCGGGAACGATCCAGTCATGAAGCATCCAGACGTCGTTCAGTGCAACTTTGCGACCGCCGATCGCTTTGCAGTCATCCTCACTCATCGCCTCGGCACCAACGACGACTCCGCCCTTCTGGCAAAGACCCCCGTTGTTGTTGTGCTGATGCCAGAGGTCGTTTGCACCCGCGAAACCTTCAGGAGCACCGCCTGGGTGCCAAACGAGGTAACTCAAACCAACAAGCTTCGAGGTCGGCGAGGTTCCGTCGTAGAGAAGTTCCGAAGGTCGCGCAGGATCGAAACCAATCGCGCGGAGCATGTTTGAGTAGTGGGCACCGATGCACGGAACGTATGCCGTAGACATCTTGTAACCAGCGGCCTCGGCATCAGCAACGTTCGGGTACTTCGCGACAACAGTGCGGGCGAGTTCTTGTTGGGCGGCGAGCTGAACCCGTTCTGATTCGGTGATCACAACTTGCGGCGACGGGCCTCGGTGGCTGTGACCTCCAGCATCGGTAGCGACCTGCCCTGGCGATGCCGGGGGTCCTGAAAGTTCACACGGAGTTGTTCCTCCAAGCGTTGCGGTCCCCCCGTGTGAATGGCCCGCTGCTTCGTGAGCTGCGGTGTAGGTGGGAGTGAGCATGAGGGCGCCGAGAACGACTGCGACGGTTCCGATCGCGAACGCTGCGAATCGAAGCGAAACTCGGTCGTTTGATTGACGTTCAAGAGCAGCCGGAAATGCGAGCGCAACGATCGAAATGATGATGATGAAGCCCTCGATAACTGAACTCACGATGTCGGGAGCGGAGAACGTTTCAGAACGGAGTGCTTCGGGGCCGAACGGAAGCCCAACGGTTCGAGAAACCAACCAGGTCGCAATGATCCCAGCGTTCACGACAATGGCCGACGCCCAGAGCCACCGTCGGGGGCGAGCAACAACCAAAACGGCGAAGAGGCACTGGTACGCAGCGATCAGCATGAAGAACCAGCCATGGGCCCAGTCGTCAGCAAGGTGATGCGGTGCATACCCGAAATGAACGGCGCCTGCCGTGAGCGAGAGGATCGCTGCAAGCCAACGAACCGTGCGGTCCCGGTCAGAGTGACCGGGACCTGCAGGTGAGTTCTGTGCACCACCAACCGATTTCTCAGCGAAGTCTGACGCTGCGTTGCTTCCAGAGTTCATCGAAGCCCCAGATTGTGAGTGAACGGTTGTGCACGAGTCGGGGAAGGGAGATTCGAACTCCCGGCCTCCTGCTCCCAAAGCAGGCGCGCTACCAAGCTGCGCCATTCCCCGGCGATGTGAGCGTACAGGCAGAACTCAGAGTCTTTGTTACGAGGTCGATTCGAGGTCGAATCTCTCGGGTGGACGGGGCCGCGAGCCTCACCGGTAGACTCGCCAACCTGTGAAATCAACTGTCGAAGCCCTCGAGGGCAACAAGGTCAAGCTGTCCGTCGAGGTCGACGAGCAGGAATTCGAAACAGCCGTCAATGCGGCGTTCAAAAAGATCGCTCGCGATGTGCGTATTCCTGGGTTCCGACCCGGTAAAGCACCTCGTCGGGTCCTTGAGTCACATATCGGCGCTGGTGCCGGTCGTGCTCAAGCATTGAACGATGCATTGCCGGAGTACTACTCCGATGCGGTGGTCGCGAACGAGGTCGATGTCATCGCGCCACCCGAGATCGAAATCACTGACGGCCAAGAATCCGGAACAGTGAAGTTCGACGCCATCGTCGAAGTTCGTCCCGTGATCATCGTCAGCGGCTATGACGATCTTGCGGTCGAGATCCCGGCGCCGACGCCTTCTGATGAGGAAATCGACGCGCAACTTGAGCGCTTCCGCAATCAATACGGCGACCTCGAAGTTGTTGAGCGTGCCGCCGACACTGGCGATTACGTCACGATCGACATCGAAGGTTCGCAGAACGACGAGGTCCTCGAAGGCCTTGTTGCGAGTGCGTATCTCTACGAGGTTGGTTCTGCAGGCATCGTTCCCGAACTCGACGAGCAACTCGCCGGCGTGGCCGCTGGTGATACCCGCTCGTTCGACGCCGCTCACCCGAACGGCGAAGAAGAGGACCCGCTTCATTTCGAGGTCACCGTCACCGAAGTCAAGGCAAAGGTTCTTCCCGAACTTACTGACGAATTCGCCGCACAGGCTTCAGAGTTTGAGACTATGGCTGCATGGCGTGACGATCTGGTCACCCGCATGACCGAAGTTCGCAAGGCGCAGTCGCAAATGATGGTCCGCGAAAAGATCGGCGAAGCCCTTGCCGAACTTGTCACCGACGAACTTCCCGAGCCGCTTGTTGCCGCTGAAATGAACGAGCGCCTTCAGGACATGGCGATGCGTCTGCAGGCTCAGGGTTTGTCGCTTGAACAGTGGCTTCAGTTCTCCGGAACTGACACCGAACAGTTCCTTGACGACCTCAAGACCACAGCCGAACGTTCCGCCCGTGTTGATCTCGCCCTTCGCGCCATTGCGTTGGCCGAGTCCATCGAGGCCCTCGAAGAAGATCTCGACCTTGAGTTCGAGGCCGTGGCCGCCCGTGTCCAGCAGGACAGCGATGTGGTCCGCTCGCAGCTCATCGACGCCGGTCATCTTCCTGCCCTGAAGACTGACATCTCGAAGCGCAAGGCACTCGATTGGCTGACCGAGTCAGTCACGATCACCGACGAGGCTGGCAACAGCATCGTTTTTGCCGATCTTGCAGTCGCAGATGACGAGGATGGCGATACCGTGCCGGAGACCCCAGCGTCCGAGGAGGACGAAACCGAGTGACCGAATCCAGCGGCTTGGCCAACCTCAAGATCAGCAACTACATCCCGAATCCGACGGTTATCTATGAAACCAGTCGCGGCCAGACCATTACGGCCGATCTGTATTCGCGTTTGCTGAAGGAAAACATCATCTTTATCGGTACGCCGATCGATGACACCGTTGCCAATCTCATCTGCGCCCAGCTGCTGCACCTCGAGTCGGAGAATCCCGACAAGGACATCAACATCTACATCAACAGCCCAGGTGGCGATGTTCTTGCTCTTATGGCGATCTACGACACCATGCAGTTCGTCAAGCCCGACATCATGACCATTTGCTTCGGTCAGGCAGCCTCGGCCGCAGCGGTTCTCCTTGCTGCCGGTACCCCCGGAAAGCGCTTAGCCCTGCCTCACGCCCGAGTCCTGATCCACCAGCCCTATGCCGGTGCCCAGGGTCAAGCGACCGATATCGAGCTGGCGGCACGAGAGATTCTTCGCATCCGATCCCTCTTGGAAGAGGTGCTTTCCTTCCATACAGGGCAGACCCAAGAGAAGATCCACCGGGACACCGACCGGGACTTTGTAATGTCTGCAGAGGAAGCGAAGGACTACGGGATCATCGACGAGGTGATCTCCGTCCGGCAGCTCGCCGATACGAGCGGTCCGATCACGGCCATTCGCTGACACTCAACAGACCAAGGGGTACCCCAACGTGGCCAAGTTCGGAGATGGTGGCGAACTTCTGAAGTGCTCGTTTTGCGGGAAGTCCCAGAAGCAGGTCAAGAAGCTGATCGCTGGTCCGGGTGTCTACATCTGCGACGAGTGCATCGACCTGTGCAACGAGATCATCGAAGAGGAACTTTCCGAAACCGGTGAGTTGTCTCTCGAGGAACTTCCGAAGCCGGTTGAGATCTTCGAATTCCTGAACGACTACATCGTCGGTCAGGAACAAGCCAAGCGCATTCTTTCGGTGGCGGTGTACAACCACTACCGCCGCGTGCAATACGGCGCCGCCCAACGTGACGACGTTGAACTTGCCAAGTCGAACATTCTTCTCATTGGTCCGACTGGCTGCGGCAAAACACTTCTTGCCCAAACCCTTGCTCGAATGCTGAACGTTCCGTTCGCAATCGCCGATGCCACCGCGCTCACCGAAGCCGGTTATGTCGGCGAAGACGTTGAGAACATTCTGCTCAAACTCATTCAGGCTGCCGATTACGACGTGAAGAAGGCCGAGACCGGCATCATCTACATCGATGAAATCGACAAGGTTGCTCGTAAGGCCGAGAACCCATCGATCACTCGCGATGTTTCTGGAGAAGGTGTGCAGCAGGCGCTTCTCAAGATCCTTGAAGGAACAACGGCGTCTGTTCCGCCTCAGGGTGGCCGTAAGCACCCGCACCAGGAATTCATCCAGATCGATACCACCAACATCCTCTTCATTTGTGGCGGTGCATTCGCTGGCATCGACAAGATGATCGAAAGTCGCATTGGGAAGAAGGGCATCGGCTTCTCAGCCGAACTTCGTTCCGAAAAGACCGATGTTGGAGCGCTGTACAAGAGCATCCTTCCGGAAGACCTCATCAAGTTCGGTCTCATTCCCGAATTCATCGGCCGACTCCCAGTGGTCGGTGCTGTGGCCAATCTCGACCGTGAAGCGCTTGTCGAAATTCTTGTCGAGCCGAGAAACGCTCTTGTGAAGCAGTACCAAAAGTTCTTTGAATTCGAAGATGTTGAACTCGAGTTCACACCTGAAGCACTCAATGCAATTGCCGATCAGGCATTGGTCCGCGGAACCGGTGCTCGTGGTCTTCGCGCCATCCTCGAAGAAGTTCTTCTTGAGATCATGTACGACCTTCCCAGTCGCGAAGACGTGGCCAAGGTCATCATTGGCGCCGAGTCAGTGCTCGAGCGGACAGAACCTGTCTTCATCACTCGGGCGAGCACTCCTCGCACGAATCGCCCTCGTCGCGCTGCGTCGTAATTCGCAACCCTCCATTCCATTGCGTCCGACTCTGTGAACTTCAACGAATCTCTCGCGTACCTCGACACGCATATAAATCTTGAAGCAACGGCGGGTCTCATCCATGGCCTGTCGCTTGACCACATGCGCAGTCTTGTGGGTGTGCTTGGAGACCCTCAGGACTCGTTCCGGGTCATTCACGTGACCGGAACGAACGGCAAGGGTTCAACCGCCCGAATGATTACAGCGTTGTTGGTTGAACACGGGTTGTCGGTCGGCACCTACAGCAGCCCCCATCTGCAAACCATCAATGAGCGCATGAGCTGGAACGGCGAAGCGATCTCCGATGAACAGTTCGCATCGGTTGTTACCGACATTGCGCGTGTCGCACCACTTTCTGGGATCACTCCATCGTTCTTCGAACTACTCACGGCAACCGCACTGCTGTGGTTCGCTGAATCTGCTGTCGACGTCGCAGTCATCGAAGTCGGCCTTCTTGGTCGGTACGACGCCACCAATGTGTGTGAAGCAGATGTTGCCGTCATCACAAATATTGGCCGTGACCACACCGATGGGGAAGGGGAGTGGGAGCAAGCGATTGCTACGGAAAAAGCTGGGATCATCACCGGAACCTCGACGCTCGTTACGGGTGTCACCGACCCAACATTGAAAGCCATCTTCGACGCGGAAGGTCCCGAGCGCATGTACGCCGCGGACGTCGACTACGAGGTCATCAGCGATCTGTATGCAGTTGGCGGTCATCTCATCGATCTCCGCACACCCTTCGGTACGTACGAAGACCTTCTGGTTCCTTTGCATGGCGCACATCAATCCGACAACGCTGTGACTGCGATCGTTGCGGTCGAATCATTCTTCGATCGCTTGCTCGATGAATCGATCGTTCAAGAAGCATTTCGTTCGGTCACAATGCCCGGACGTTTCGAAGTCGTGTCTCATTCGCCACTGCTGATTCTCGACGGCGCGCATAACCCCGATGGAGCGAGAGCAGCAGCGCTCACGCTGCGCGATGAATTCGATGTTGCTGGGCGTCGGGTGCTCGTCGTCGGAATGCTTGGCGGCCGCGATGTTGTCGAGATGCTCGAGTCACTCGATGTTCGAAACGCAGACCTCGTCATTGCCTGCACCCCGAACAGCCCACGGGCAGTGCCCGCTGCCGATGTCGCGGCAGTAGTGCGCGCAATGGGCTCGATGGTTGAGCAGATCGACGATGTTGCAACAGCAGTGCAACGGGCCATCGATGTGTCGACCGAAGACGATGTCATTCTCGTAACCGGTTCGCTCTACGTCGCTGGCGCTGCTCGTACGGCGGTGGAAGAAATCGCCAGACACGGCGACTGATTCGAGGCTTCCGGGCGAATCGCATCTCAACCAAGGGTTGGTCTAGCGTTCGGCCCATGGATCGCACGTTCATCATCTGCAAACCCGACGCCGTCGAACGAGGCCTCGTCGGAGAAATTCTCGCCCGTTTCGAGAGCCGCAATCTCACTATTGCTGCCGCTGAACTGCGCACGATTGATCGAGCCACTGCCGAGACCCACTACGGCGAGCATTCCGACAAGCCGTTCTTCGGCGAATTGGTGGAGTTCATTACTCGTGGCCCCGCCTTGGTGGCTGTCATCGAGGGACCGGAAGACACGTGGCAGGTCGTTCGCACGATGATGGGAGCGACCAATCCTCGCGATGCCGCTCCTGGCACCATTCGTGGCGATCTGGGCATTCTCTTCACCGAGAACCTGATCCACGGCAGCGATGGCCCCGAATCAGCCCAACGAGAGATCGCGCTTTTCTTCCCAGGGCTCTGATTTCTGGCGTAGTTGGTCCCGCGAGGGCCGCGGACTAGCCTTTGCGAGGGACGGAGAGAGTCACGCGCAGTGCCGCGGGGGCTCGTTGGAACCGTTGTCTTTCGTAAAACTTTCTAGATCCGCACCATCGTCGTCGCTCTCGTACAGAGCAACAGGCCCAGAGCTCCAACGGGAGGCTCACCCCATGGCCGGGAATATCTTCAGCTCAATCTCTTCGAGTATCTCCAATTCGATTGCTTCACGTGACTCGCTGTCCAACATCGTCGGGCGCGACATGGCGGTCGATCTCGGGACTGCGAACACGCTCGTCTACGTCCGTGGCGAGGGCATTGTTCTCAACGAGCCATCGGTCGTCGCTATCAATGTCAAAGATGGTCGACCGGTCGCAGTGGGCGCCGAAGCCAAGCGGATGATCGGACGCACTCCTTCGCATATCCAGGCGATTCGACCGCTCCGCGACGGCGTCATAGCAGATTTCGATATCTGCGAAAAGATGCTTCGCTACTTCATCCAGAAGGTTCACACGTCGAAATGGGCGAAGCCCCGTATGGTGATCTGTGTTCCTTCCGGGATCACACCTGTTGAACAGCGTGCTGTTCAGGAAGCCGCAGAGTTTGCCGGTGCACGCAGGCCTGCATACATCATCGAAGAACCGATGGCCGCGGCCATTGGTGCAGGGCTTCCAGTCCAGGAACCAACTGGAAACATGATTGTCGACATCGGTGGTGGAACCACCGAAGTTGCAGTTATTTCTCTTGGCGGCGTTGTTGCCTCTCAGTCGGCTCGCGTCGGTGGCGATGCACTTGATGCAGCGATCATCAACTACATCAAGAAGGAATACAGCCTTGCCTTAGGTGAGCGCACTGCTGAAGAAGTGAAGATGGCCCTCGGCTCCGCTTGGCCCCTTGAGGTTGAATTGCACGCCGAGATCCGTGGACGTGACCTTGTGACTGGTCTTCCGAAGACGATTGTGACCACCACGGAAGAAATCAGGGAAGCAATCGAGGAGCCTGTTGCCGCGATTGTCGATGCGGTGAAGGTGACCCTCGACAAGACTCCACCAGAACTTTCCGCCGACATCATGGAACAAGGTGTAGTCCTTGCTGGTGGTGGAGCGCTACTCCACGGCATCAGCGAACGACTTGAGCACGAGACCGGTATGCCGATCGTCATTGCGCAGAACCCCCTCTTTGCTGTTGCGATTGGTTCGGGCCAATCGTTAGAGGAGTTCGACGCATTGAAGGGCGTGCTCTTCTCTTCGACCATCAACTGAGTCGAATCGGAACATGGCATCGTCACGACGCGGTGGGCGGGCACGCATCACCATCAGCCTTCTGCTGCTTTCCGCAGTTTTGTTGCTGACCCTCGATGGTCGTGGCTCTGGTCCAATTCAGTCTGTGCGAAGCGCAGTGCTCACCGTTCTCTCGCCTTTGGGCGGCGCAGCGTCAAGTGTTGCGAGCCCTTTTCGCAACGCGTGGAACAGCGCGTTCGACCAGGGTGATTTGAAGAAGGAAAACGACGTTCTGCGTGAAGAGAACGATCGGCTCAAGGGCGATATCACCGCGAACTCAATCGCGAAAGAGCAGTTACAACAGTTGCTGCAACTTGTAGGCATCCCGTTCGTCGGTGACACGCCTGTCGTTCATACCCGGGTTGTCTCTGGTGCCGTCGGGAATTTCGGCGACCGCCTAGAACTCGACAAGGGATCGTCATCTGGCATTGAACGAAATATGCCGGTGGTGACTGGTGAAGGTCTGATTGGCAAGGTTGTTGAAGTCAGTGAGAACCGTTCGATTGTGTCGCTGATGTCGAGTGGAACGTTCAAGGTTGGTTTTTCAGTCGTGGGAACCGCAGCCATTGGTATCGCTCAGGGCACCGGGGGAGATGCCACGTTGCGCGGAGCAAACATCGATTCTCGCCAAGCCGTTTCTGTAGGAGCGATCGCAGCAACAAGCGGTCTGGCGGGCAGTCCATTCCCACCAAATCTCCCTATTGGAACAATCACTGCCGTGCGCACAAACGAAGCTGCGCTTGAATCGACGGTCGATATCAAAATGTTCGCCAACCTGAATGATCTGGTCTACGCCGATGTCGTTCTCTGGAAGCCAGCGAACTAGCTATGGACAATCCTGCAGTTCGGTATTTGTTGATCATCGGCACTGCTGCGTTCTTGCAGTTCACGCTGGTCACGCAGTTCCGAATCGCCGGCGTGAGCGCGGACCTGTTGCTCGTCGTCGCCATCGCCGCCGGAATCGTGGCGGGTGCTGAGCGCGGCGCCGTTGTGGGTTTTGTTTGTGGGCTTTGCCTCGACCTCATGGTCGTCACACCTTTCGGACTTGGCGCGATCTCTGGACTTGTTGCCGGTGTGGTGGCGGGATCTCTCGAAGGGGCCACGGTGCACTCCGCTCGTTGGCTTACGGCGGCGATCGCCTTCATCTCCAGTGGAGTCGGAGTACTCGCATTTGCTGTCTCCGGGGCGCTTCTCGGGCGTTCTGACATGCTTTCGCCTCACGTCCTCACAGTCATGGCCGTTGTCGGTGTTTCATCGGCTCTTTTCGTGTTCCCGGTTCTTAGGGTCGCCCGTTGGGCCGATCCGGAGGACGCGTTACTTCGGGCTGCAGTCCGCTGACGGGTTCTATCTGCTCAACTAGTGGGGCTGTGATTGCCGCCTTCACCAGATCCCAACTCTCGAACCCCTGACCTATGGACACCACCTCACCTCGTCTTCGCATGAGCATTCTTGGTGTCGTTGTCATTGCATGTTTCGTAGCGCTCTTTGCTCGGCTTTGGTATCTGCAGGTCATGGAAGCGCCGGCGCTCGCGGTGCAGGCCACGGCGAACAGAACTCGAACCGTTGCCACAGAGGCTCCTCGAGGCCGAATTTTCGATTCGAAGGGTCGCGTCATCGTCGACAACCGCACCTCGTTGATCGTGTCAATCGATCGCAATGAGTTAAAGAAAGTCAAGAATCGCGATGACCTCATCGCGAGACTCGCCGATGTTCTTACCGCCAACGGTGCCCCAATCAAGATTTCAACAATTGAGAAACGTCTGTCGGAAAAGAAGGCCGACCAACTTCAAGCGGTTCCGATCGCAACCGACGTCACTGAAGAAGTAATTCACCATCTTTCCGAATACGCCGAGGATTTTCCTGCAGTGTCCTACGAGCGCAAGACCGTTCGTGTGTACCCCTATGGAATGACAGCGTCGAACATTCTTGGCTACACGGGTCGGATCACAGCGGAGACACTCAAGTCTCTTGAGCCAGGGACTGACCCTGATGGCGTCTCGAAGACGTATCAGCCCGACTCGATCATCGGTTTGGCTGGAGTTGAGTCGACCTATGAGAAGGAACTTCGTGGAACGCCCGGCATCGAACTCGTGCAGGTTGATTCAAAGAATCGCCCTGTAGGAACTGAGTCCTACCAACCTCCAAAATCGGGCAACGACATTCAGCTTCACATCGATATCGAGGTTCAGATACGAGCTGAGCAAGCTCTAGCGGACCGTTTGGCGGTTTTGCGAGGGACGGCCCAGAAGGATGGAACAAAGCGCGGGGCCCCCGCTGGCTCCGTCGTTGTTCTTGATCCACGAGATGGTGGGGTAGTGGCTCTCGCTTCAGAGCCCTCGTATGACCCACAAGAATTCGCCAACGGAATCTCGCAGGAGCGCTACCTGCAATTGCAGAACGTTAATGGTGCAAGCGCCCTTATCGACCGCTCTATCAGTGGACAGTACGCGCCTGGCTCAACTTTCAAGCTTGTGACAGCAACTGCAGCATTGAGCAACGGTTTGATTGATGGCAATTCTTCGATTTACGACGATGGTGTCTACAAAGTTGGTAATCCAGTCCAAGAATTCAAGAACTCCGGCGATCAAAAGAACGGCAACATCAATGTTGTTCGTGCTCTCACGGTTTCTTCCGACGTTTATTTTTATTGGCTCGGAGATCGGATGGACGGAACGACGCTGATTCAGGACTCGGCGACCGCTTATGGCTTTGACAAGAAGACTGGCATTGATCTTCCGAATGAGTCAGCGGGCTACGTCTTAACGAAGGCGGAGAAAAAGGCGCTTCACAATAAATACCCAGACGCTTATCCAAATGGCGACTGGTACACCGGTGACAATGTGCAGCTTGCCGTTGGTCAGAACGTCGTCGTGGTGACGCCATTGCAGATTGCGCGGGCATACGCAGCATTCGCGAACGGCGGAACGGTGTACCAACCACATGTTGTTTGGAAGATTCTGAAGCCGAACAGCACGCCGTCGAAGCCTGATGATGTACTTCGTGTTATCGATCCGGTAGTTACGTCCACGGTGACGCTGCCTCCTGATGTTCGTGGTCCAATCGAGTCCGGGCTCGAGGGTGTTACGGGCGGAGCAGGCACCGCAGCCTCAGCATTTGCTGGGTTTGACCTCTCTGCATTCCCAGTGGTGGGCAAGACGGGAACAGCTCAGGTTGACGGAAAGGCTGATACTTCGCTCTTTGCTTCCTATGGTCCTGGAAATTCACCGAAGTGGGTCGTCACCGCAGTGATGGAAGAATCTGGATTCGGCGCTGAGGCTTCAGGTGAAGTGACCCGCCACATCTACGAACTCCTTGCCAATCAGGCACTGACCGGTGCCGGAACCGCCACGACCGGAACGAGGGACTGATGCTGCCGCAATCGATTTCCTCGCGTGCCTCGAATCGGAGCCGGCGCGACCCAACAGCACCGCTTCGTCACGTTGACCCAGTACTTCTCGTGTGTGTCGGAATTTTGGCTGTCGTCGGTCTGGTCGCCGTGTACAGCGCGACTCGCGGACCTGGTCCTGACTTTTCAAAGTCCTATTTGGTGAAACAAACCATCTTTATGGTGATCGGTGCCGGAGCCTTCGGGGTTTTCGCGGCGGTTGATTACCGGAAACTTCACGACTGGGCGTGGGCCTTCTACGGCTTCACAACGTTCTTGCTCGTTCTCGTGATCTCTCCATTCGGAAGCCAGTCTCACGGAGCACAGTCGTGGTTCGCTCTGGGCCCATTCCAACTCCAGCCAGCCGAGTTCACGAAACTCTCGCTCATTGGCGCTCTCGCGTTCCTTCTTTCGGAGTTTCGAGGAGACATCGATCTCCGGCGCCTCGTCGCGTTACTTGCAACAGCCGGGTTGCCGATGGCGCTCATCATGTTGCAGCCCGATCTCGGTGAGACGCTGATCTTGGTCGCCATGACCATGGCGATTCTCCTCGTTGGTGGTTTGCCAACCAAGTACATCGCCGTATTGACGATCGTCGGTGTGATTGGCGTCGTCGGTGCCCTCAATTCGCCGCTTTTGGCGGAGTATCAGCGCAATCGATTGACCGCGTTCGTGAATCCGAACGACAAGTCGAACGCGGCGCTCTACAACATCGAGCAAAGCCAGCAGGCCATTGCCAATGGCCGAATCACTGGTCAAGGACTTTTCGATGGTCCCCAGACCAAATTGGGATTCGTCCCCGAGCAGCAAACTGATTTCATTTTCACCGCGGTTGCCGAACAATTCGGGTTCATCGGTTCGGCGACAGTGCTCCTCTTGTACGGGCTGCTCTGCTACCGAATCTGGAGAATCGCCCAGGTCTCGAAAGATTCCTTCGGCACCTATATCTGCGTGGGTGTTCTGGTGATGTTCGCGTTTTCCGCCTTCGAGAACGTGGGCATGGCCATGGGGATCATGCCCGTAACGGGAATTCCACTCCTTTTGATTAGTGCCGGTGGTTCCTCGACCATTACCGCTTTTGCCGCTCTCGGGCTGGTTCTCAACGTTCATATGCGCCGGTTCCAGTAGTCGGGGGTACCCCCGGTAGCATCTACGGGTTATGACCGATGTGTGGCCCCAGCTGGAGCCCCTCTTGGCCAAGGTGGCGAAACCTGCTCGCTACATCGGCCTCGAGGACGGAGCTCGTACCCCGCACCATGCCGCCGACAAGGTGGCGTGGTTGTTGTCGTACCCCGACACCTACGAAATCGGTCTGCCCAATCAGGGCCTTCAGATCCTCTACGAAATTCTTAACGAAAATCCACACGCGGTGGCCGAGCGGGCCTACGCACCTTGGACCGACCTCGAGGGTTTGCTTCGCGATCGCAATATTCCACTGTTCTCGCTCGATAGTCATCGCCCGGCAGGATTGTTCGATCTGATCGGCTTCAACCTTTCGGCCGAACTCACCTATACGAACCTGCTCAACATGGTTGATCTCGCCGGCGTACCGGTGCGCAGCGCCGATCGTCGACCTGAGCATCCGCTGATTGTCGCCGGGGGACACTGCACCTATAACCCCGAGCCAATCGCCGATTTCCTCGACCTTGTGGTCTTGGGCGATGGCGAAGAGGTCATTACCGAGATCAATGAGGTCGTCCGGGACTGGAAGAAGTCCGGCCGCACCGACGGAAGTCGTGAAAACGTCCTCCGTGAGCTTTCGCACATCGTTGGTGTGTATGTCCCGTCGATGTACGACGTCACCTACGAAGGCGCCAACCTTGTTGCGGTCACTCCTCGTTATCCCGATGTGCCTGAGCGGGTTGAAAAGCGCACCGTCGCAGATCTCGCCGAGTTTCCGTACCCCAAGACACAACTTGTTCCGATCACCGAAGTTGTCCACGACCGGTTGAATGTTGAAGTGTTCCGCGGTTGCACCCGCGGTTGTCGATTTTGTCAGGCGGGCATGATTACGCGACCAGTTCGCGAGCGCCCCGCAGAACAAGTACGCACCATGGTCGAAGAAGGTCTGCGCCGCACGGGGTACGACGAGGTTGCTCTTACATCGCTTTCGACTGCCGATTTTTCTGGAATCGAAAAGCTTGTTGGCGACATTGTGCAGTCGACTGATGACGGCCCTCCGGTTTCGGTGTCGCTTCCAAGTCTCCGAGTCGATGCGTTCGGCGTTGGCATTGCCACGCAAATCCAACGTGCTCGCCGCACGGGTCTCACGTTTGCGCCCGAGGCCGGAACGTGGCGAATGCGTCAGGTCATTAACAAGCTGATCCGCGAAGAGGATCTCTACAGCGCAGTCGAAGCGGCGTACTCAAATGGCTGGCGACGCATGAAGCTGTACTTCCTTACTGGTCTCCCCACCGAGACCGATGAGGACACTCTTGGAATTGCTGAACTCGCTCGTAACTGTGTGCAACTCGGTAAGGCGCACACGAAGAGTCCCTCGGTCACCGTTTCGGTGGGCGGGTTCGTTCCGAAACCATTCACTCCATTCCAGTGGTTTGGACAGAACACGGTCGAGGAATTGCGACGCAAGATCAACCTGCTGCGCGACGACACACGTAAATCACACGGCGTACAGGTGAAATGGCACGATCCGAAAGCAACACTCGTTGAAGGCATCATGAGCCGAGGCGATCGACGTATCGGCGCCGTCATCGAAGAGGTTTGGCGTCAGGGCGGAACGTTCCAGGAATGGAACGAGCGCTTCGATCTGGACCTCTGGACCTCAGCAATGGCAGCGCACGGACTCGACCCCGAGTGGTTCGCGTATCGCCATCGCACTGAAGACGAGGTCCTTCCATGGGATCATCTCAGCGCCGGCCTTCATAAAGATTTCCTTTGGCAGGACTGGCGAGACGCCCTCGCCGAAGTCGGCCTCCCTGATTGTCGCTGGACCCCGTGTTATGACTGCGGCGCATGCACTGGCTATTCGATCGAGCACATCGTGGCCTCGGCCACGCCTCCTGCCGGAGGCTCGCAGGGCACCGGACAAGACCTCGGGTCCTCCGTTCCTGTGACGTTGCTCGGTCGCGCACCAGTGGGAACGGTGTCCTAGTGCGGATCCGCGTTCGTTTTTCGAAGACCGGCAAGATCCGGTTCTCGAGCCATCGCGATATGGCCCGATGCTGGGAACGTGCGCTTCGTCGCGCTGATCTTCCCGTGGCCATTACTGAAGGTTTTTCACCCCGTCCGAAAATGCATTTCGGATTGGCGCTTTCCACCGGCCATGAGTCGCTGGGGGAGTACCTCGATATCGATCTGACTGAGCCCGAAGGCTCAGATCTCGATCTCGGGGCATTGCCCGAGCGGCTCACGCCGTTCCTCCCACCGGGAGTCGATGTCGAGACTGTCTCGATCATCGAACGCTCTGAACTGTCTCTTCAAGAGGCAGTCACGGTTTGTACATGGCTCATCGAAATTCCTGGCGTTTCGCCCGAGGAACTCGAATCCAACGTTCAAACCATGCTCGATGCCACAACGCTTCCGGTCACCCGCGAGCGAAAGGGCAAGGAGGTGTCCGATGACATTCGGCCCGGCATCATCAGCCTTCGGGTTGTTGGCGCAACACCTTCCGACGCTCCTGAACGAGGAGCGCTTCTCGAAGCCGAGCTGGCAACTCAGCCCCGCTCCGTGCGGCCTTCAGAACTTTTGGCCGCATTCGACCCGCCTCGCAACGAGGGGCGCGTTTGTAGAACACACCAATGGATCATCACTGACGGCGCGAGACGGGAACCGATCCCGGCCCACGCGACGTCACGCGCACCCGCCGAGGTGGGCGCGCGATGAGAAGGGAACGAAACCATGTCCGACCAAACGGTCGACCCCGGCGACTCAACGCCGAACAACCAATCACGTCCGCAACGCGATCCTGCGTCTACCGCAGCAGCTGAGCCGGTAGCACCACAACCGTCAGCTCAACAGTCTGCGGCAGGAGACACTTCTCCATCCACAGGTTCGAGTGAAGCGAGTTCGTCTGGATCTGGCGACGGCGCAACTTCCGGTGACGGCGCCAATCGTCCGCGTCGTCGACGCGGTTCTCGAGGGGGCCGTAATCGCAACCGTTCAGGCGGAGGTCAAGGCGGTGGCGCAAACGCGTCAAGCGGTG
>CANGMY010000017.1 GCA_947455015.1 Microthrixaceae bacterium
ACGAGTTCGACGGCCAGAGGCATCAGGCGTTGGCCTCGAGTTCGCGTGCCTTGGCACGAGCGCTGTCGGCATCGCCGACGTTGAGGAATGCCTGTTCCGGAAGATCGTCGAGGTCGCCGTTGACGAGCTGCTCGAACGATTCCACAGTGTCTTCGACAGGAACGAAGATGCCCGGCATGCCGGTGAAGACCTCGGCCACGAAGAACGGCTGCGACAGGAATCGCTGCACCTTTCGGGCACGGTCAACGGTGATGCGGTCTTCTTCAGAAAGTTCGTCGAGACCAAGAATCGCGATGATGTCCTGAAGTTCCTTGTAGCGCTGCAGAACTTCCTGCACACGACGGGCAACGTCGTAGTGGCGCTGACCGACGATCTCGGGAGCGAGAATCGTTGAGGTCGATGCAAGCGGATCCACGGCCGGGTAGATGCCGAGCGAAGCGATCTGACGTGAAAGCTCGGTGGTGGCATCGAGATGGGTGAAGGTGGTGAACGGCGCCGGGTCGGTGTAATCGTCGGCGGGCACGTACACGGCCTGCAGCGAGGTGATCGAACGACCACGAGTTGAGGTGATGCGCTCCTGCAGCTCGCCCATTTCGTCGGCGAGTGTGGGCTGGTAACCCACCGCTGAAGGCATACGGCCAAGAAGTGTCGATACCTCGGAACCGGCCTGCACGAAACGGAAGATGTTGTCGACGAACAACAACACATCCTGGTTCTGCACATCACGGAAGTACTCGGCCATGGTGAGAGCCGAAAGCGCAACACGGAGACGGACGCCCGGGGGCTCATCCATCTGGCCGTAGACCAGAGCGGTCTTGTTGATAACGCCGGACTCCTGCATTTCGATCCAGAGGTCGGTTCCCTCACGGGTGCGCTCGCCCACACCGGCGAACACCGACACACCACCATGCTGTGAAGCAACACGGTTGATCATTTCCTGGATGAGAACGGTCTTACCCACACCAGCACCACCGAACAGGCCGATCTTGCCGCCTGAGAGGTACGGGGTGAGAAGGTCAATGACCTTGATGCCGGTCGGGAAGACCAGCGCCTTGGGCTCAAGGGTGTCGAACGCCGGCGGTTCGCGGTGGATTTCCCAACGCTCGACGTTGGCGTCGGTGAGCGGAGAGTCGAGGGGCTCACCGATGACGTTGAACACGTGACCAAGCACAGCGTCGCCAACCGGCACGGTGATGCCGCGGCCGGTGTTGCGCACTGGCGTGCCACGACGAAGACCATCGGTGGGCTTCATGGTGACAACACGAACTCGGCTGTCGCCGATCTGCTGAGCAACCTCGGAGACGACGACAGTGTCGACACCTTCAACGCTCACGGTCATCTCGAGTGCCGTGTTGATCTCGGGAAGAGATCCACGCGGAAACTCAACGTCGACCACGGGGCCGGCGATGGCGACGACTCGGCCGTCTTTCAGGTTGGTGGGATTCTCGGTGACGGTCATCGTGGGATGGGTCTCCTGTGTGTGGCGAACGGTTGGTTCGGACTGGCCCGTCGATTAGTGAATCGACGGAGAGTGGTCAGTGCGGTCAAGGTGGACAGGGAAAGCGTGTTCGGGTTCAAGATGCGACGGAATGAGTTCGTGTGCCGAACCCTTATCGGCCGACATTGCTTCGGCGCCGCCAACAATTTCCATGATCTCGGTGGTGATGGAGTCCTGACGAGCACGGTTCATGATGCGGCTGAGCGTGGTCTTCAGATCTTCTGCGTTCTCGGTTGCGGCCTTCATTGCTCGCTGACGTGAGGCGTGCTCGGAAGCTGACGCATCGAGAAGTGCAGAGAACAAACGTGACTCGAGATAGCGCGGAAGGATCTCGTTGAGAATGCCAGTCGGGGACGGTTCGTATTCGAGATCGGCCGA
The DNA here is from genome assembly GCA_947455015.1 of Microthrixaceae bacterium. GTDB lineage: Bacteria > Actinomycetota > Acidimicrobiia > Acidimicrobiales > Acidimicrobilacustridaceae > Acidimicrobilacustris. Next base: position 1,877 of record CANGMY010000017.1, read on the forward strand.
CGGACCATCGGCTTCGGTGACCTCGGGAACCTCGAGCGGAAGGAAGCGACGAAGCACTGCCTGCTGCGTACCAGCCGAAAGGAAACGGGTGTAGGCGAGGTCGACCGATGCGAGCTGACCGGTTTCGTAGCGACGACGAATCGAGGCTGCGATGTCGCGAGCGTTGTCGTAGATCGGCTGATCGGTGACGCCTTCGAACTCGGCATCGACAGTAAGGCCACGGAAGCGGAAGTGCTTCAGAGCCTTCTTGCCAACAGCGATGATCGAGTACTCACGGCCTTCGGCACGAGCGGCTTCGATAGCGCGTTCGGCGAGGCGCAACACATTGGTGTTGTAACCGCCGCACATTCCGCGGTCAGAAGTGATGACAACAAACGCTGCGGTGTTCGCAGAGGGATTGTCACGAAGCAACGGATGTTCCTTGGCCGCGCCTGCACGAAGCAGATCGACGATCACTGTTGTGATTTCGTCGCTGTAGGGACGCGCTGAGGACGCGCGGTCCTGGGCTTTCACGACACGAGTGGCCGCGATGAGCTCCATGGCGCGCGTGATCTTCTTCGTTGACTCGACGCTCTTAATGCGTCGACGAAGGATCCGCTCCTGACCACCAGCCATGACTCAGTCCTCGTTGGATCCGGCAGAGGCGGTTTCGGTCGGTGCAAATTCCTTGGTGAAGGTTTCGACAGCGCCCTTGAGTGCGTCGGGAAGTTCACCAGTCGAACGGATCTCATCGAGAATCGAACCGTAACGACCGCGCATGAAGTCGAGAAGATCGGCTTCGTAACGCTTGACATCGCTCACCGGAATCGAGTCGGCGTAACCGTTTGCACCAGCGAAGATGACGACGACCTGTTCTTCAACCGGCATCGGCGAGTTGAGGTTCTGCTTGAGTAGTTCGACGAGGCGATAGCCACGCTCGAGCTGTGCAGCAGAGATCTTGTCGAGTTCGGAACCGAAGGTTGCGAACGCTTCGAGTTCACGGAACTGCGCAAGATCAAGCTTGAGTGAACCGGAGACCTTCTTCATGGCCTTGATCTGCGCGTCGCCACCCACGCGAGACACCGAGATGCCTACGTCGACAGCCGGACGAACACCGGACTTGAAAAGATCGTCCTGCAGGTACACCTGACCGTCGGTGATCGAAATCACGTTGGTCGGAATGTACGCAGACACATCGCCAGCCTTGGTTTCAATGACCGGAAGTGCGGTGAGTGAACCAGCGCCAAGAGCGTCGGAAAGCTTTGCGGCACGCTCAAGAAGACGGGAGTGGAGATAGAAGACGTCGCCGGGGTATGCCTCGCGGCCTGGTGGGCGACGAAGGAGAAGCGACATCTGGCGGTAGGCCTCGGCCTGCTTGGAAAGATCGTCGTACACGATGAGGCTGTGTTCGCCGTTGTCCATCCAGTGCTGACCAATTGCACAACCAGCGAACGGTGCGAGGTACTTGAACGGTGCCGGGTCGGAGGCCGGAGCCACTACGACAACGGTGTAGTCCATTGCGCCGTATTCGGTAAGCGTGCTCACGGTCTGCGCAACAGTTGAGGACTTCTGACCAATGGCGACGTAGATGCACTTCACGCCAAGACCCTTTTGGTTCAGGATCGTGTCGATGCACACCGTGGTCTTGCCGGTCTTGCGGTCACCGATGACGAGTTCGCGCTGTCCACGACCAATTGGGGTCATGGCGTCGATGGCCTTGATGCCAGTCTGCAGCGGTTCGTGCACGGGCTTACGACCGGTGATGCCAGGCGCCTGAATTTCCATACGACGCTGGATCGAGCCGACGATTGGGCCCTTGCCATCGATGGGTTCACCGAGAGCGTTCACGACGCGGCCCAGAAGCGCATCGCCAACCGGCATCGAAAGAATGCGACCGGTGGCACGCACCGGAGCTCCTTCTTCTACCGCGGCAGCGTGCTCAGCATCGCCGACGATAACGGCGCCGATGGAGTCCTCGTCGAGGTTGAGTGCGAGACCAACCGTGCCGCCTTCGAACTCGAGGAGTTCGTTGACGCCCACATCGGGAAGGCCCGACACGCGAGCGATACCGTCGCCCACTTCGAGCACTCGGCCGACCTGAGTCGACTCGAGTTCAGGTTTGAATCCCGCCAGGTTCTTCTGGAGGGCGGCGGTGATGTCGCCGGTGTTGATGGTGAGTTCAGCCATTACAGGATCCTCTGATCTCAGAACGATTCACGGAGTTGGGACAGACGCTGACGCACAGAACCGTCGATGACGGTGTCGCCGATCTGGGTGACGATGCCACCGAGGACGCTGGGGTCGACATCGACCACGACCTCGATCTGCTTGCCGGTCTTCTTCGCCAAAGCGGCGGCAAGACGGGACTTTTGTTCGTCGGTCAGTGCGACCGCCGAACGGACCTGCGCAACAATCTTGTCGCCGGTTGCGGCGTTACGAGCAAGCATGCTGTCGACGATGATCGGCAGGTCGCGAACTCGACCATTGGTGATGGTGGTGGACACCAACGAAATGGTGAGTGCGTGTGCTTTGCCTTCGAGCAGATCTTGAACGACCTGCGCGCGGAGTTCGGCGGGAAGGTGCGGATCAGAAAGCGTGTTGCGCAGTTCGTCATTGCCTTCGATCGTGCGTGACACACGGAAGAGTTCGTCGAGCACCTCGTTGCCCGAGCCTTCGGCCTGGACGAGTGAAAGGAATGCGCTGGCGTAGAGCTCGGTACGGTCGCTCATGAGCCTGCCCCCACGCTGTTGATGTAGCTCTCGATGAGATCGGTTTGCGTTGCTGCATCGAGGCTGTTGGCCACAACCTTTTCGGCCGCACCGAGTGCAAGCACTCCGATTTCGGCCTGAAGGTCTGATGTTGCTTGCAACTTCGCTGCTTCGGCATCGGCAAGACCGCGTGCCTTGAGATCGGCAGCGTCGGTGCCGGCGCGAGCAATGATCTGCGCCTTCACGGTCTGCGCATCGGTACGAGCTCCGGCGACGATGCGCTGACGCTCATCGGCAGCATTGGCGATGTTGGATTCAACTTCGGCCAACTTGGCTTCAGCAGCGGCACGAGTGTCGGCAGCTGAGGTGACCTCGTTGCGGATGCGATCAATGCGACCGTTCCACATGGCCTTGACCGGACCAAGACCCTTCCAAAGGAACAGGCCGAGGATGATGAGGAATGCGATGGTTCCCCAGATGACCTCGTTGATGTCGCCGGGGACGATGAAACTGTTCTTGTGCTCGGCGGCGAGAAGAAGTGAATGCATGTGTCAGCCCTCTCAGTTCTGGCCGGCGGCGTTGACGTAGTCCTCGACGATGCGGCCCTGGGCGGCACGGTCGAGAGGCTTTTGGATAACGGCTTCGGCAGCACCGACAGCGATGTCGGTGATTGAGCCAGTGAGTTCGCTGCGGGCACGGGCCTTGGCGTCGGCGATTTCGGCAGCCGCCTCGGCTCGGGCTGCGGCCACTTCGGCCTCGGCAGCGGCGATCTGTGTGCGACGTTCGGCATCGCCTTCGGCCCGTGAGGCCTCGAGGATGGCAACCGCCTCGACGCGAGCACCGGCCAGACCGGCCTCGTACTGCTCGAGCTTGGCGACGCGCTCGGTCTCGGCTGCCTCAGCAGCGGCGAGATCGTCACGAACTTTGTCGGTGCGACCATCCATCACCTTGGTGATGCGCGGGAGCAGCACGAACTTCATCAGCGCCCACAGCGCGATGAAGAAGATCGCTGCCCAGAACATCTCATTGACGGTGGGGAGGATCGGGTTCTTGACCGTTTTGGCGTCACCAGCAGCCTGACCGAGCAAGTTGTCGGCGGTTGTGGTGGCGGCTTCAGTGGCCAGTACCAGAATCGAAGCGAGCACGTGGAACTCCTTGGAGCGTGCGTCGTGGACAGAAAAGAAACTGCTTCAGTGCAAGGGACTTCGGTACAACAAATCCGTTTGGGCGTCACCTGCCCCGCCGAAGCGGGGACAGGTGCGCAACACCCAAAAGGAGAATCAGACGAACTTCAGAAGAATGAAGACAACGAAGCCGATGAGGGCAAGGGCTTCGGTGAATGCGATACCGAGGAACATGGTGGTACGCACCATGCCGGCGGCCTCTGGCTGACGAGCCATGGCCTGGACTGACTGGCCTACGAGGTAACCGATGCCGATGCCTGGGCCGAGGGTCGCGAGACCGTAGGCAAGGCCGGCGTAACCAGCAGCCGAGATCGACTTCTGATCGGCGGCGGTAAGTGCTGCTTCTGCAGCGGTTGTGGCTTGCGCAAGGATGCTCATTGGTGATTGCTCTCCTGTTGTGGGTGTTGCGCCCCCGGCGAGCCCCGGTGACGACAATGGTTGCGGTGGAGCGGTTGCCCCGATTGCGATCTTGGAATCAGTGCTCTGCGTGCATCGAGCTACCGATGTACACCGAGGCGAGAATGGTGAAGATGTAGGCCTGAAGGAAGGCCACCATGATTTCGAAGCCGGTAAGGCCAACGAGCATCAGGAATGAGAACGGCAGCACAGCGAGTAGCAGTGACGCTCCCCACAAGGTGATGCAGAGCACGGTGAAGGTCACGAGAAGAATGTGACCAGCGAGCATGTTGGCGAAGAGTCGAACGGCCAGCGAGAACGGGCGAACGATAAACGTTGAGAGAAGTTCAATCGGGACCACGAGCGGCAGAAGAGCCTTCGGGACACCAGCAGGAGCGACCGAGTTCCAGAAGTACTTGAGGCCTTGGTGCTTGATGCCCACGGCGATGAAGTACACCCAAGTAAGGAGCGCAAGCACGGCGGGACCGGCCATGCGGGCGTTACCTGGCATGTGGAAGAAGGGAATGACCTCGAAGATGTTCGTGATCAGGATGAAGAAGAACAGCGAGGCGAGGAACGGCAGGTAGCGAAGGCCGTCGGGACCAATGGTTTCGACGATGATGCCGTCACGGATGAAGGCAACGGCGCTTTCGACCAGGTTGCGCGAACCCTTCGGGGCATTCGTGACGGGCTCGAGCGTCTTCTGTCGACCAGCGACGAGGAAGAGCACTGCGGTTCCGACAAGTGCCACCAAGTTGATGAGGGCGATTTTGTTGAACCCGTACCAAGAGTCCGTCGGGCCGAACAGGTTCGGCCATTCGACGAGGTTCTCGATCGGTGGAAACTCGAGTCCGAAAATCACTTGGAGGTCGACTCCTTCGAAGCAGATGTGGGCTTAAGCCCGGGGTAAGCGATGGAAAGGGAGACACGCTTCATCTCCCAGAACAACAGACCGAGGTGGGTCACAACGATGGTGATGCCGAGGGGCACCAACTCAACCCACGAGGCTGTCCGGACAAGCCAGATAGCCAGAAAAATCAAGGACAAACGAATCAGGTAACCGAAGAGCGCTGCGCCCATGACGAATCCCGGAGAGATACGCCCGGCCCAGGTCAGCATCGCAGCGGCGAGCACGAAGTTCGCCACAACGATCGCAAGACCATAGGCGGTGGAGAGGGCTCCGTGGACACCCCAGATAAAACCGAAGGCGACGATAAGAATCGGCCCAATAATTGCGGCCTTTTTCACCATGTCACGAGCGATCATCGCTTCTGGCGCATCGCCATTCACATGCGTCGGAGACGTCATCGTTGTGCCCATGGACCGTTCGCTTCGTGCTGTTCCATCTCAGAGCGATACGTGAAATAGATCTTGGTAACGGCACCGACAAGGCCGAGCAGGCCGAAGGTGATCGTCAGAATCGGAACAGTTCCGAACAAGCGGTCGAGTCCGTACCCAATGGCGGCGAGGAGCAACGGCGAAAAGACGAGCTCATAGCCGCCCGTGGTTCGACCCATTTGCTGTGTGAGTTCGCGACGCTGCGAAATCTTCACCGCGCACCTTGGTGTGTCGGAGGAATATTGGACCGATCGACAACACCAAAAGTTGCATGTCGCTGACCTTGTGAAACTGCGCACAAGGTAGGCGCGCCGTTAATTTTCCGCAACTTTTCCCGACTCCTCGTCTGGAGCCGGGGTCGGAACACCGAACTCGAGTGGTCCGGTGGCTTCAGAATGGTCCAAACCAGCGTTGCGCCGAGAGTCCCGGGCCTCGTCTCGGGCCAGGCGGCGGCGTTCGAGGCGCACCCCGGGATGCAGGATCGTAAAGAGCGACAGGAGGATGGCGGCGATGCCGAAGGGGACGATGCCATCTCCCGATCCGCTGTAAATCGGCCAAAGGACGAAGCCACTGAGCAGAGCTGTCCATGTCCAGAGGATGAACACGCTTCGGCGATGTCCGTGCCCAAGAGCCATGAGGCGATGGTGAAGGTGGCCCTTGTCGGCATTGGAGATGCCGCTGCGGGATCGGGCTCGTCTGATGATGGCGAACAACGTGTCGATGACTGGTACGCCGAGGATGACTAACGGAATCAGCAACGGAGCGAAGAAGAAGAACGAGCTTCCCGAATAGGAACGATCGGTACGTCCACCAACGACCATGGTCGATGCCGCCATCAACAAACCCAGAAGTAGCGCTCCGACGTCGCCCATGAAGATTTTGGCGGGATGGATGTTGTGGGGAAGAAATCCGATGCAGGCGCCAAGCGCAACGATCGCCACGAGCGGACCAACGTTGCCGGCGGCTAACAGCCCCTCGCCACCGAGTTCGTGGGCATAGAGAAAGAACGTTGCTGCGGCGATGGCAACAATGCCGCCAGCCAAACCATCAAGGCCGTCGATGAGGTTGATGGCGTTGGCCATTCCGACAACCCACACAACTGAGATCAAGTACGACCAATCGGTGGAAAGCACGAAGACGCCAGCAAAGGGAACGCGAAACACGAGGATTGAAATCCCCGAGATGACCAACACGCTCGCGGCAACCACGATGCCAGCAATTTTTGCTGGAGCCGAAACTTCTTTGAGATCGTCGATCACACCAACAATCGCAATGACAATTACTGCAAGTACTAACCCGAGCGGTTCAGTACTCCCGTTGAAAACAACGTCGAACGATCCCATGCACCACGCCGTGAACATTCCGGCAAGGACACCAATCAGCATTGCAACGCCGCCGAGCGTTGGCGTTGGCCGTTCATGCACGTGTCGCGCATCAGGACGCACAACCGCGCCAATTCGGAACGACAAACGTCGCACTCCGAACAGCGTCACAAAAGTCGTGACGGCAACGACCGCCAAGACGATTGCGTATGCGCCGATGCTCGGCACGGTGTCGAAGACTCCCCGACTCAGCCGTAGGGGGTGAAGTTGGCGCAAAGCGCAGCAACGTCAGCGCGCACTGCGGCGATGGCTGCATCGTCGGCACGGCCACGAAGCGCACGGGCAATCAACGCGGCGATCTGCGCCATTTCCGGTTCGGTCATTCCCTGGGTTGTAACGGCGGGAGTACCAATACGCACACCGCTCGTAACAAATGGTGAACGCGGATCATCGGGAATGGTGTTCTTGTTCAACGTGATGCCGGCAAGGTCGAGAACTGCTTGCGCTTCTTTACCCGTAAGTTCGGCATCGAAGCCGCGTAAATCAACCAAGCAGAGATGGTTATCGGTGCCACCCGAAACCAAACGGAATCCTTCTTTGGCGAGCGCTTCGGCAAGTGCTGCAGAGTTCTTTACGATCTGTTGCGCGTAACCCTTGAACGACGGGTCAGCTGCTTCTCGGAATGCAACCGCCTTTGCCGCGATTGCGTGTTCAAGCGGACCGCCCTGCAAACCAGGGAACATCGCCTTGTCGATTGCCGCCGCGTGTTCAGCGCGGCTGAGGATGCAGCCACCGCGTGGACCGCGCAATGTCTTGTGCGTCGTGAAGGTAACGACGTCGGCGTACTCAACGGGATTGGGATGCACGCCACCGGCGATGAGACCAGCGATATGCGCAGCGTCGAACATCAGCAGCGCGCCAATTTCATCGGCGATTTCACGAATGGGAGCTGGATCGATGATGCGCGGATAGGCGGTAGCACCAGCGATGATCATCTTTGGACGTTCACGCAATGCGGTCTCGCGCATTTGATCCATGTCGATGCGTTCATCCGATGGGGTGACGCCGTAGGCGACGAAGTTGTAGAAGCGACCCGAAATATTGACGGGTGAACCGTGAGTGAGGTGACCGCCGTGATCGAGGCTGAGACCCATGACGGTGTCGCCCTGCTCAAGAAGCGCGAGATACACACCAAGGTTGGCGTTGGCACCCGAGTGGGGCTGCACGTTGGCGTGCTCGGCGCCGAAGAGTTCCTTCACGCGGTCGCGTGCGATGTCCTCGATCTCGTCGACGATCTCGTTGCCGCCGTAGTAGCGCTTGCCGGGATAGCCCTCGGAGTACTTGTTGGTGAGAACTGAGCCGGTGGCTCGCATCACTGCGGGAGAACTGAAGTTTTCGGACGCGATCAACTGCAGCGTGGTGTTCTGACGTTCGACCTCGGAATCGATGAGTCCGAAAATGGTGTCGTCGTTGTCAGCGGGCCAGGGCATGGCAGGTCTCCTCGTGCGGTGTGGCAAGGATCGTAGTGCTCCCCCTTCGGACGCCGACCCGCTCGGCGGGTACGTTGCCCGCTATGGCCACAGACCTCGATCCCCGTCTCCCGATCATCGTTGGCACCGGACAGGTGATGATCCGCGATGCGTCCACCGAGCCGCTCGAGCCCGCCGAGCTCATGGCCGAAGCCTTGCGCCGTGCCGAGACCGACAGCGGTGGAACGGGACTTCTCACAGGCGCCGATCAAGTGCTGACCGTCAGCGAGTTGTCGTGGAGGTACAGAAATCCGGCGCTCGCCGTCGCCGGGCGCATTGGCGCCTCGCCGCGACGCCTCGCCACTTCGGTCGTCGGCGGGAACTTGGCCGGGGTAATGGTCGCCCGCGCCGCGGCCGACATTCAGGCTGGCATTGCCGATGTGATCGTCATTTCCGGTGGCGAGGCAACCCGGACCCGTTCCCGGCTTCGGAAGGCGGGCGTCGAACCCGAATGGTCGACCCAACCCGACACGATTGACGAACCCGAAACCATCGGCGATCTACGACCGCTCGTGAACGACGTCGAAAACGCCCGTGGCGTTCGCTTGCCCGTGCACGTGTACCCATTGTTTGAAGTTGCGCTTCGAGCTCGGCTCGGGCTGAGCGTCGACGACCACATCAACCGAATTGGTTCGTTGTGGTCAGCGTTCTCAGATGTTGCGGCAACGAACCCAAATGCGTGGCTCCGCACTCCCCTCTCAGGTCCAGAGATCACAAACGCCTCGACCGAGAACCGAATGATTGCGTGGCCGTACACAAAGCGACTGTGCTCCAACAACCAGGTCGATCAAGGTGCTGCAGTCATCATTACTTCAGTTGCTGCCGCCGAACGCGCTGGCGTTTCTCGCGACCGATGGGTCTTCCTCCACGCCGGTGCCGAAGCGATCGACCACTGGAATGTTTCAAATCGCGTCGACCTGTGCTCGTCACCCGCGCTTCGCACCGCTGGACGCGACGCATTTGCGCTTGCAGGCCTTGCCCCTGACGACATCGCTCACATTGACCTGTATTCATGCTTCCCCGCTGCAGTGCAGATTGGCGCAATTGAACTCGGACTCATCCCCGAAGCCGATACGAATGGCGCCGGATGGGGAGGAGTTGGCGCAACCCGTCCGCTCACCGTCACTGGCGGCATGACATTTGCGGGCGGTCCACTCAACAACTACCCGACGCACGGGCTTGCAACCATGGTCGAAACGTTGCGCAGCGACGCTGGCTCCGTTGGCCTTTGCACCGCAAACGGCGGCTACACCACCGAACACGCGGTACTCGTCGCATCAACCCAACCGCCGCCGGCCGGTGCCTACCGCTACTCGAATCCGCAAGCCGAAGTTGATGCGCTTCCTAGCGTTGCATGCGACGACTCTTGGACAGGAGCGGTGACCATCGAAAGCGCAACAGTCGTGTTTGAGGATGTTCCGACACACGCACTTGTCGCAACGCGAACACCAGAGGGTCAGCGAGCTTGGGGCATGTCCACCGACGCCGACTTCATGGATGCCGCAATGACGACCGAACTCGTTGGAACTCGCGCGCAACGCTCCGCAGAAGGAACCATCGCACTCGATTAATGCAGCGAGCGACTTAACCGTCGCTCAAGTTTGCTTTTAAGCGAGCAGCAAGCAGCGCGTGCACTCGCTCTTCGGCCTTTGGCATTTCGCTCAAAAGTTTCTGGAATGCCTTCGTGTCGAACGCGAGCAGTGCCATCGGCGTGGTGGCTACGACGGTTGCGGTTCGCGGCCGACGGTCGATTAGCGACATCTCGCCGACCATCGAACCTGGGCCCAATGTGACGAGGTGTTCCTCGCCAACGAAGACCTCTGCTTCACCCGATTCGATGACGTAACACTCTTGACCGACCCGACCCTGATCGATCAGAAGCACGCCGGCCTCAACCTCGACATCGTCGGCCAACTCCGCCACTCGATCGAGTTCCGCATCGTTGAAGCCTTCAAAGAAGGCCAAACCCCGAAGACGAGGCGCCCCGTTGACTGCCTTCTTTCGCTTTCCGAACATAATTTCCACCTTTCGGCATGGACGGGTGCCCCCGTCCGCGACGATGGTAGGCGCAACCCGCTTCATCTGACCGGAGGAATTCATGGTCTCGGAAATCTTTGACCCCACCGCATGGCGCCCAGTCCCCGGTTTTGAGGACTTCACTGACATCACCTATCACCGCGCCGTTGATCAGGGAACGGTTCGCGTGGCGTTCAATCGCCCCGAGATTCGCAATGCGTTTCGACCGCAAACGGTCGATGAGCTCTATCGAGCGCTCGACCATGCCCGGATGTCGAGTGACGTGGGGTGTGTGTTGCTCACGGGCAACGGCCCATCACCGCGAGATGGCGGATGGGCGTTCTGCTCAGGCGGCGATCAACGAATCCGCGGTAAGGACGGCTACAAGTACGCCGACGGAGAAACTGCCGACACGATCGATCCCGCACGAAGCGGTCGACTCCACATCCTTGAGGTGCAGCGACTCATTCGATTCATGCCCAAGGTCGTGATCTGCGTCGTTCCTGGTTGGGCTGCCGGTGGCGGGCACAGCCTTCACGTTGTGTGCGATCTCACACTTGCAAGTGCCGAACATGCGAAGTTCAAACAAACCGATGCCGATGTCGCCAGTTTCGATGGTGGATTCGGTTCGGCGTACCTCGCCCGTCAGGTCGGACAGAAATTCGCTCGCGAGATTTTCTTCTTAGGACGCGAATACAGCGCCGAGCAGATGTTCCACATGGGCGCCGTGAACGAAGTTGTTCCACATGCTGATCTCGAAAAGGTTGCGCTCGAATGGGCGGCCATGATCAATGGCAAGAGCCCAACAGCACAGCGGATGCTCAAGTACTCGTTCAACCTCATCGATGATGGGCTCGTTGGTCAGCAGATCTTCGCTGGTGAAGCGACGCGTCTCGCATATGGAACTGACGAAGCAGCAGAAGGTCGCGATTCGTTCCTCGAAAAGCGTGACGCCGATTGGTCGAGTTACCCCTGGCACTTCTGACCTGAAGTCGACTGCCGTTCAGAAACGGGCGACCTCAGGTCGCAACAACGACGACGACGCCGATGAGCGCGAACGCTGCGCCGATCCACTGCTCACGTTCCAAGCGCTCATGATGCACTTGGCGCGCGAGCACAAGCGTCATGACGGGGAACATTGATGCCAACGCAGCGACGACCGGCAACGAACCGGTCTGCGTTGCCACTCCGTAGAACGTCACTGCGAGCACATCACCAACTCCGGAAACCGCGATCATCGGGAAAACCGACGTTGCGGGCCGTCTCGGCGCTCGCGTCGCTAGGACAGCCCCAATCAGCACCACTGGATAGACAACTCGCATGATGAGCAACGTCGAATAAGCGCTGTGTTCGCTCCCGTTCGCGACAGCGAGCAATGAGATACCGATCCCTAACGCTGCGCCCAGCGCCAACAGAATCGGGCGATGACCACCGGTGCGGAAATCACGAATGTGCGGTCCGCCAGCGAGGATCACGCCCATGACAGCAACCGCAATCCCTAACGATTGGACAAGGCCCGGACTCTCGCCCCGTAAAAAACCAGCGACAACTGGGACAAGCACAGACGTACTAGCAATCGGCGCGACCACGCCCATGGGCCCAGTTGCAAGTCCGCGGTAGAGCAACACAATGCCGATTGAACACGACACCCCAGCGACTGCTCCCCAGATCACCACTGTCGAATCAAACGCCAAATCGCCGCTGACGATGGCAATGACGGAGATGACTGGAAGCGCAATAAGACTCGACCACAGCAACACCATCGTCGATGGCGATTTCTTTGACGCCGTGCCGCCACAGAAATCTGCGGTTCCCCAAAGTACTGATGACATCAGAGCGAGAACGATCGGCATGTCAGTCGCCTCGCCTCACGACAAGTGCCCGATTGCGACCAGCCAGGTCAGCGTGAGTTTCGATTCCGACGAAACCAAACGAACGGGCGAGTTCCGAGGCTGTTTCGAGTTGAAGCGGATCCATTTCGAGAATCAGAACTCCACCCGAGCGAAGCCACGAAGGCGCATCCTCAAGAATCGTTCGAATGTCATCGAGTCCGTCAGGACCGGCGAACAGTGCAGACTGCGGTTCCCATTCACGAACGATGTCTTCGACAACATCACTTGTTGCGACATAGGGCGGATTACTGACGACCACATCGATCGATCCACGAAGCTCGGGAGGGAGTGCATCAAACCACGACCCTTCGGCAATCTGTACGCGAGTGGCAGCGCGACCGATACCGGTGAGATTTGAGCGAGCAACAACAAGCGCGTCGGCCGATGCATCGGTGATCCAGACTTCGGCTCGTTCAACTTCTACCGCTA
>CANGMY010000018.1 GCA_947455015.1 Microthrixaceae bacterium
CCGGCAATGGTACGGACCTCAGCCTTATGGCGGCCGAATACCTCTTCCATGGCGTCGGAGATCTCGCCGAGCGTTGCACGGGCACGAGCTGCTTCGACGGCGAGAGCAAGAAGGTTGCCGTCGTTCTTGGCGCCCTCGGTGAGAGCGGCGAGAGCAGCAGCGCAAGCGGCGTCGTCGCGGTTTGCGCGAACTGTTGCCAACTTGGCGAGCTGCTCTTGGCGAACCTTGGTGTTATCGATGTCGAGAACATCGACCATCTCAACATTCTCAGGCACGTACTTGTTGACGCCGACAACGATGTCTTCACGACGATCGATGCGTGCCTGCTTGCGAGCTGCAGATTCTTCGATGCGCAGCTTCGGCATTCCAGACTCAACGGCTTTGGTCATGCCACCAAGTTCTTCGACCTCGCAAATGAGTTGCCAGGCTTCGTCGACGAGCGATTGCGTCAGGGACTCGATGTAGTACGAACCACCGAGCGGATCGACGGTGCTTGTGACACCAGATTCCTCAGCGATGATCAACTGCGTGTTACGAGCGATACGGGCGCTGAAGTCAGTCGGAAGTCCGAGCGCTTCGTCGAACGAGTTGGTGTGAAGGCTCTGCGTTCCACCGAGCACTGCGGCGAGCGCTTCGATCGTTGTGCGCACGACGTTGTTGTACGGATCTTGTTCGGTGAGTGACACGCCCGAGGTCTGGCAATGGGTGCGCAGCATGAGTGATCCGGCCTTCTTGGGCTCGAACTCGCTCATGACTCGGTGCCACAGCACGCGAGCGGCACGGAGCTTCGCAACTTCCATAAAGAAGTTCATGCCAATCGCAAAGAAGAACGAAAGGCGACCAGCGAAGAGATCGACATCAAGTCCCTTGGCGAGTGCGGCGCGTACATATTCCTTGCCGTCGGCAATGGTGAACGCGAGCTCCTGAACTGCGGTCGCTCCGGCTTCTTGCATGTGGTAGCCGGAAATCGAAATCGAGTTGAACTTCGGCATTTCGTTCGCCGTGTAATCGATGATGTCGGCGATGATGCGCATGCTTGGGGCAGGCGGGTAGATGTAGGTGTTGCGAACCATGAACTCTTTGAGGATGTCGTTCTGAATGGTTCCGGCAAGGAGCGCTCGATCGACGCCCTGTTCTTCACCTGCAACAACGAACATGGCAAGGATCGGAATGACTGCACCATTCATGGTCATCGACACGCTCATCTGATCGAGCGGGATTCCCTCGAAAAGGATCTTCATGTCTTCGACGGAATCAATTGCTACGCCGGCCTTGCCAACGTCGCCGACGACGTTCGGGTGGTCGGAGTCATAGCCGCGGTGAGTTGCAAGATCGAACGCCACCGACAGACCCATCTGACCGGCCGCAAGGTTGCGGCGGTAGAACGCGTTGGATTCCTCAGCAGTGGAGAATCCGGCGTACTGGCGGATCGTCCACGGACGATTCGTGTACATCGTGGCGCGAACGCCTCGGGTGTAGGGCGCGAATCCAGGAAGGGTGTCGACGTCACCGAGCGCCTCGAGATCGGCTGCGGTGTAGATCGGTTTGACGGCAATGCCCTCTGGGGTCTCCCAGACGAGGTCTGCAGGGTCTGCGCCCTTGAGGTCTTTGGAGGCCGCATCGGCCCAGGCGGTGGGGAACTGTTCTGAGGAAGTCACCTCCTCAGACTAAGAGGGAGGGCGCGCGGGTGTCATGCTGGCGCGATGAGTCCCACCCGCATCCCCGCCGAGAGTGCGGAACTCCTGTCGTTTCAGGGCGTGAGGTTTGCGGTGGACGGCGAGCGCGAGATCCTGCACGGGGTGAGCCTTTCGGTCGCTCCGGCGGCGGTCACCGTCCTCGCAGGGCCCTCTGGGGCGGGGAAGTCGACGCTGCTGCGGCTGGGAAATCGTTTGGACATCCCCTCGGCCGGCAGCGTCCGGTTCCGTGGAGAGGACAGTTCGGTGATCGACCCTCGGGAGCTGCGTCGCCGCGTGGGAATGGTCTTTCAAACGCCCGTCCCATTTGCGGGGTCAGTGCGGGCCAATCTCAAGGTTGGCGCTCCGCAGGGCGGTGACGAGGAACTGGGTAGGTCCCTTGAGCGGGTCGGGCTTGAGGGCTCATTGCTTGATCGTGTCGCCGATGACCTCTCAGGGGGAGAGGCGCAGCGAATGTGCATCGCTCGCACCCTCCTCACCCATCCAGAGGTGATCCTGATGGATGAGCCGACCTCGGCGCTCGATCACGAGAATCGTCTCGGTATCGAACGTCTTGCGAAAGAACTCGCTCATGAAGGGATCGGCATCTTGTGGGTCAGTCATGACCTCGCGCAGGTGCGTCGAATCGCCGACCATGCGGTGGTGCTGATCGATGGCCGCAATGCCTCGATAGAGGAAACTGCCGCGTACCTCGACCAGGGGATTTCGGAGGATGAGTCGTGAGTGCAACCCAAATCGGATGGGCGGGTTTGCTCGGATCCTTTGTGCTTGTGGTGGTCGCCGTTGCCCTTTCGTTCTCGCAGCGTTTGCAGCTTTCTCGGTCGATGCTTTGGGCGTCGGCGCGTGCTGCAGTGCAATTGCTTCTGGTTGGCTTCGCGTTGCGGCTTGTGCTCGATTCGAACGCTTCTGTGTGGTGGGCGTGGTTGTGGGTCGTGATCATGATCGGCTTTGCCGGATTCACTATCCGCAGCAGAGCAAAGGAAATTCCTGGAATCTTTCTTCTCGGCACACTCTCGATGCTCACGGTTGTCGTCGTAAGCCTCTCTGTCATTTTCGGTTTCCATGTGTTTCCAATCGAAGGCCGAACGATCGTCCCGATCGCTGGGATGATGATTGGAAATTCGATGACTGCGTGTGTACTTGTGGGTCGGCGCATTGTCGGCGAACTCTCAGAAAAGCGCGATGAGGTCGAAGCTCGGCTCGCTCTTGGGCAGTCATGGCAAGACGCGTCTCGGCCCTATGTGCGGTCAGCGCTGCGAACCGCACTCGTGCCACAGATTGAATCTACGAAAGCGGTTGGACTCGTTTTTCTGCCGGGGGCAATGACTGGTCTTGTGCTCGCTGGTGTCGACGCAGTCAATGCTGTCACCGTGCAACTTGCGATCATGTATCTGATTCTTGGCTCTGTCGCGACGAGCGTCACGGTGATCGGTCTTGGGCTCACCCGCAGGGTGTTCACCCCGGATCACCGAATGCGGTCAATCGCAAGAGCGACTTCGTGAACATTCGTGAACCTGATGTGAACTCTGTTCAAGCTGTGGCGATCGCATGTCGTCTGCCAGTCCTCTGCGGGTAGCCTGACCGCATATGGCCAAGCGCTTTGTGATCATCGGCGGGGGACCAGCAGGTAATACCGCTGCGACCTACGCGGCACGCTTCGGGGCCGAGGTCACGATGATCGAGAAGGATCTCGTCGGCGGAGCGGCTCACCTCCGAGACTGCATCCCATCGAAGGCGATGATCGCCACGGGTGGCGCTCTTGGCACCATTAACGACGCTCAACGCATGGGCCTCACCGATGTTTCGGCCACCCTCGATTTCGATGCGCTCCGCTACCGGATCGACACCATCGGAAAGCGCCTCGAACGGTCGACGACCACGCTGCTCGAGAGCCAGGGTGTCACGCTCCTCAAAGGAAGCGGTCGAATGGTGGGCCCTCATCAGGTGGTTGCCGAGACCGCCAATGGCCCGGTCGAGATCGATGCAGATGTCGTCCTCATCGCGACTGGTAGCCGCCCCCGCATTCCTGAGTGGGCTCATGTTGACGGCGAACGAATGCTCACCACTCGCGACGCGTATCCGCCAGCCACGCTTCCGGAACATCTGATCGTCATCGGTTCGGGCGTGACGGGCGTTGAGTTTGTTCACATGTTCAAATCATTCGGCAGCGAGGTCACGCTCATCGTGAGTCGCCAGCAGGTTCTTCCCTTGAAAGATCCTGAAGTTGCTGCTGCTCTCGAAGCTGATTTTCTTGCCCGCGGAGTTCACCTCCTAAAGGGCGCAAAAGCGTTGAGCGGAACCGTGAGTTCCGACGGCGTCACCATTGAATGCACCGATGGGCGGGTGGTGCGCGGTTCGCACGCGCTTTTGGCTATTGGCTCGCTACCGAATACCGACAACCTCGGTCTTATCGAAGTAGGCGTCGAACTGGTCGATGGCTACGTAAAGATCAATCACAACTGTCAGAGTTCTCTGCAACACGTGTATGCCGCTGGTGATGTTTCCGGAAAACTTCCGTTGTCATCGGTTGCTTCACTGCAAGGCCGCAAGATCGCTGAACACGCGATGGGTCTTCACGTTGGACCGCATCGCCATATCGATTACGAAAAAGCGGCGTCGGCGATCTTCACCGAGCCCGAAATCGCCGATGTCGGTTTGGCTGAAGCTGACGCCTTTGCGATGGGCCGGAAAATCCGCGTGACAAAAGTGCCTTTCTCGGCAAACGCCAAAGCACTTATCGAGGATGATTCACGAGGGTTCGTGAAGATCATCTCCGATCCCGCCACCGGCGTGGTGCTTGGTGGTTCAATCGTTGGCCGCCACGCTGCCGAGTTGATCGCTGTTCTTGCGCTCGCCGTAAGCGCAGGTCTCCGCGTTACCGATCTCCACGAGTCGCTGTTCGTGCATCCTTCAATGTCCGAGGCGTTGACCGATGCAGCAGAGTGAGAAGACCAATCCCATCGGTGCCCCTCGAAAAGTTCCGACGGCAAAAGATTTCCCGGCAAGCGGTCCGTACAGCCTCGCTGCTCCCGGACCTCGATTTGGTGCTCGTGCCCTCGATCTCGCAGTAATTGCGCTTCCAGTTCTGATCGTCATCGCTGTGACCGCAAAAACCATTGACGGCCAATTGCAATTCGACGTACCCGGTTGGTTGCTGCCGGCAGCGCTCGCGTTGGGCGTTGTGTACGACTTCGTTTTCACGTCGCTTGCTCAGCGCACCTTAGGCAAGATGCTTCTTGGACTGCGTGTTGTTCGCTATGTGGACGGTGGTCGTCCAACGGCGACTCAGTGTGGACTTCGAGCGCTGCTGCCTTGGTCGCCATTGGCGCTTCCACTTGGTCCATTTGGTTGTGCTGCAGTGCTGATGATTTTTGGAACGGGTATTGGCGGCGAGCTGCATCGTGGTTGGCCCGATGTTGTCGGCGGAACGCTCGTTATCTCCACCCGTTAAGGGTTCCCACGGCCTACCCTCAGAACTTCACGAGCCTTATGGGCCTCGCCACATTTGGGGGAACAGATGTCGTCACGTGTCTATCGGGTTGTGCAGTGGACGACCGGCAATGTTGGTCAGCGATCGGTGATCGCCGCTGTCGCCAATCCTGAACTCGAAATTGTTGGCTGTTATGCATGGGGCGCCGACAAAGTCGGACGGGATGTTGGTGAACTTTGTGGCATCGACCCCATCGGCGTTGTCGCCACGAACGACATCGACGCGTTGTTGGCGCTCACGCCCGACTGCGTGATCTACAACCCAAAGTGGCCTGACATTGATCACATGGTTCGCATTCTCGAAAGCGGCATCAACATCACGGCCACCGCCGGGTTCATTACCGGCCACGCGCTTGGCGCCGACCGTCAACGCATACTCGATGCGTGCGAACGCGGCGGCAGCTCGATCTTCGGCTCGGGCATGAACCCTGGGATGGCGAACCTTCTTGGCATTGTCTCGGCGGGAGTCTGCGACCGTATTGATTCCATTCGCATGCTTGAGTCGGTTGATTCCACCGGCTACGACTCTGGCGACACCGAAAAGTCGGTTGGCTATGGAGCACTCCCTGATGACCCGAACCTGTCGGCAATGACGAAGCAGGGGACTGCAGTCTTTGGCGACGCGGTGCATTTGATGGGCCAAGCGCTTGGCATCGAGTTCGATGAGGTCCGCTGCGAGACCGAGTACGCGATTACGACGGAGTTCCTTGACCTTGGTTCATGGTCGATTGAAGCGGGTTGCGTCGCCGGGGTGTCGGCCAGTTGGCAAGGTTGGGTCGGCGACCGCAAGGTTGTTTCGTGCGATGTCCGTTGGCGCAAGGGACGCACCTTGGAGCCCGACTGGAAGGTTGAGCACGGATACATCGTCGAGATCGATGGCATGCCTTCTGTGCGAACGAAACTCGAAGTGTTCCCACCGAAAGATTTCACGCCGAAATCCTTCAGCGATTACATGGTGCTGGGCATGGTCATGACGTCGCTACCGGCGGTGGATGCGGTCGCGTCGGTCTGCGAAGCCGGGCCAGGCATCGTCACCTACCTCGACCTTCCGTTGCCTTCTCCCAGTGGGTGGGTGCGGTAGCGGTCGATTACTCGATCACCACAACGACATCGCCGGAGCCAACTGAATCGCCAGTGGCGACCTTGATCTCCTTGACGGTGCCGGCCTTGTCGGCGGTGATGTTGTTTTCCATCTTCATGGCCTCGAGCACACACACGGTTGCGCCTGCTTCGACTACCTGACCGACCTCGACGAGGATCTTGACGATGGTTCCCTGCATGGGGACGGCAACTGCTCCCGAGCCGCCACCAGCACCTGCGCCACCGCCGCCACTTGAGCGACGAGGACGGCTTGCGCCACCAGCGGCACCGCCGGCAACAACGGCACCGGCCTGTGATTCAGGAACGAAGACCTTGACCGAGAATCGCTTGCCATTGACTTCGACGTCGACGTCGCGCTGGACCTTTGCTTCGGTCTCGCCGTCGGCAACTGTTGCAGTGCTTCCAACGGTGCTGAGGTCGAGGGTGTCTTCGACCCACTTGGTGGAGTGAATGCCGTCGACGAAATCCTGATGTTCAAGGATGGCGAGGTCGGCGGGAATCGTGGTTGCGATTCCTTCGATGCGGAATTCGCGCAACGCACGAAGTGTGCGACGAATCGCCGTTTCGCGATCGGAACCCCAGCAAATGAGCTTGCCTACGAGGTTGTCGTAGTACTGGCTAACGGTGTCGCCAGATTCATAGCCGCCATCCCAGCGGGTGCCGAAACCAGCCGGCGGAACGAGCGTGGTGATGTGGCCGGGAGAGGGGAGGAACTTGCCCTGCGCCGGATCCTCGGCATTGATGCGGATTTCAATCGCGTGACCTGACAATTCGATCGACTCTTGAGTGAACGAAAGCGGAAGGCCAGATGCAACGCGGATCTGCTCGGCGACGAGGTCGATGCCCGAGACCATCTCAGTGACGGGATGTTCGACCTGAAGACGGGTGTTCATTTCGAGGAAGTAGAACTCGCCGTCCTGAAAAAGGAACTCGACGGTGCCAGCGTTGAAGTACCCGCAGGCCTTCGCAACAGTGACTGCTGCTTCACCCATTGCTTGGCGAATCTCCGACGGAAAGTTCGGTGCCGGGCTCTCTTCGACGAGTTTCTGGTGTCGACGTTGTGCTGAGCAATCGCGTTCGGCGATCCAGACACAATTGCCGTGGGTGTCACCGATGATCTGCATCTCGATGTGGCGGGGCCACGTGAGGTAGCGCTCGACGTAGCACTCGTCGCGGCCGAAGCCCTTGAGCGCTTCACTTCGTGCGGAATCGAAAGCCTCAGCTGCTTCGTCTTCGCTGCGAACAACGCGCATGCCGCGTCCGCCGCCGCCATAGGCAGCCTTGATCGCGACCGGCCAACCGTGCTCTCTGCCGAATGTGATCACTTCAGAAGCGTCGTTAAGGAACTCTGTTGTTCCGGGGACGCCGTTCACGCCAGCAGCCTGCGCTGCAATTCGACTTGAGACTTTGTCGCCCATGATTTCGATCGCGCCGGGAGGCGGACCAATGAACGTGACGCCGCGCTCGGTGATGGCGCGAGCGAAGTCGGTGTTCTCGGAGAAGAAGCCGTAACCGGGATGCACGCCGTTGGCACCGCTGCGCTCGATGACATCGAGGATCAGATCGGTGTTGAGGTAGCTCTCGGCTGCCGTCGTTCCGCCAAGCGCGTACGCCTCGTCGGCGAGGCGCACATGGAGGGCGTCACGATCGAGATCTGAGTACACCGCC
Organism: Microthrixaceae bacterium; assembly: GCA_947455015.1. Classification (GTDB taxonomy): domain Bacteria; phylum Actinomycetota; class Acidimicrobiia; order Acidimicrobiales; family Acidimicrobilacustridaceae; genus Acidimicrobilacustris. The sequence continues at coordinate 7,953 of CANGMY010000018.1, forward strand.
ACGGTGGCGATGCCCATTTCCTGACAGGCGCGGATGACACGGACTGCGATTTCGCCGCGGTTGGCGATGAGGATCTTTTTAAGCACGCCCTATGGTGGCACGCGTGAACAGGTCCTTCGCCACTTCTGAGGTTCCGGGCACCCGATTCGCCGATGTGCGATGGGTGGCCGAGACCGGTTCGACCAATCAAGACCTTCTCGCGGCCGCCGCTGAGGGTGCTACCGAGGGCGTTGTACTCGTTGCCGATCACCAAACGGCCGGCCGTGGTCGGCTGGATCGGTCCTGGATCGCCCCTGCTGGGGCCTCATTGCTCGTTTCGGCTCTGCTGCGCCCAACCATGGGCCCCGAGGACCTCTTCCTGCTGACGTTGGCCTGTGGGCTGGCTGCGGTCGATGCCGTTGACGAGGTGGCCGGGGTTCGGCCGGGCCTGAAGTGGCCGAACGATCTCGTGGTCGCTGCTGGGCCCCTGGCCGACCGAAAGCTCGCGGGGATTTTGGCCGAGTCGCATGTGGTGAATGGTCAGGTCGACGCGGTGGTGGTCGGGATGGGACTCAACCTCGATTGGCCGGAGGAACTTCCCGAAGAACTCGCGGCGACCGCAGCCTCGGTGAATCACCTCACGGGCGAGTCGGTTGACCGTGAAGAAGTTCTTGTCGCGTGGCTTCGCCACTACGACCGTCATCTCGCGTCGATCGCCGATGTACAGAAGCGAGCTGGATTTCTTGATGAAGTTCGCGCCGTATCGGCAACGCTCGGACGCGATGTTCGAGTGGAAAGCACCACGACGGCGTTCGAGGGTCAAGCAGTTGCTATCGCCGACGATGGGCGACTGCTGGTTGAGTGCGATGGCGAGGTTGTCGCCGTGACAGTCGGCGACATCGTGCACGCACGCCTAATGGGTTGAGGCTTGTCTAAGTTGCTGAAAGCTTTGCGATCGCTTGGTGAGCATCGGCTGTGGACTGCCCGTCGGTCGGGAAGGCACGATCGTTGATCCGATGAACGGGAACAACACCAGTTGTCGACGAGGTGATGAACGCTTCAGCGGCGCGTTCGAAATCGGAAGGAAAGAGATCGCTTTCGGTCGCCAACTTCGCATCGATGAGTACCTCGCGAATGATGCCCGGAAGGCACCCGCTCGCAAGAGACGGTGTGACGATGCGATCGTCAATGACGAGGAAAAGATTCGAGGTCGTGCACTCGCTGAGTCGACCGGTGCTATCGCAAAGGATCGCATTATCGAAACCCTTTGACGTCGCGTAACGAAGAATGGCTGCATTCTCGCCCCAACTTGTGGACTTGATTCCTGCAAGTGGCGAGTGTTCGTTGCGTGTCCACTCAACGGTGCACAACGCAGCCGTTGCAGACGCTTCGGGGAGTGGGGCGGTTGTAATGACGGTAAGCGGTTGCGTTCCACGAACGCGGGGCGATTCGCCCGGCCCCGGAGTGATTGTGATGCGCACACGCGCGTCGACAGCGTTATTCGCCGCGACGAGTTGTGAAAGTGCGGTGCTGAGAACCGAATCGGTTGGGGCGTTCTCGATCTGAAGGCGATCGATGCCGTTCCGCAGACGACGAAGATGACGATCGAGGAAGATCGGTTTCTCGTTACGAACGATCAGTGTGTCGAAGACGCCATCGCCAAGCAGGAATCCGTGGTCGTTTGGCGAAACCCCGTCTGTCGAAGCTCGAACAAGTTCGCCATTGATCCACACGCTTTGTTCCATCATTTCGAACGTTCCGAGGCAAGAGCGATGAGGCGAGCTGCTTTGAGCTCGGTTTCATCCCATTCGTCCTCGGCGGTGGAATCCCACGTGATCGCGCCACCGGTTCCGAAACAGAGTTGGTCGTGCTCTACCCAGAACGTTCGGATTGCCACGTTGAGTTCGCCGATTGAGCGATCAGCGTCGACCCAACCGATTGCGCCGCAGTACACGCCTCGATCGACAGGTTCGAGGTCGTTTATCTGTTCCAGAGCGGCAATCTTTGGCGCCCCGGTGACCGAACCGGGAGCAAATGTCGCGTCGAGGAGTTCGGCCCACGTAACGCCCGATCGAAGTTCGCCTTCGACGGTGCTCACGAGGTGGTCGAGGCCTGGATGGTGCTGCCGCTCGAGGAGATTTGGCACCACGACTGATCCGGGCTTGCACACTCGACCTAAGTCATTGCGGACCAGATCGACGATCATGATGTTCTCAGCGCAGTCCTTCTCGCTAAATCCACCGCCAGTCGAGGTTGTTCCCTTGATCGGTGCCGAGCGAATACGCGAATGATCGCGAGCGAGGAAAAGTTCAGGCGACGCTGACGCAATTCGGATGCCGGCTTCAGGGAGTTCGATCACTGCTTGGAACGGAGCGGGGTTTCCGTTTGCGAGTTGTTCGCCTAAAGCGAGCATTGACGCGTCGTCGGGAAGAGGCGCCGAAAGCCGCCGGGTGAGATTCACTTGATAAACGTCGCCGGCAGCTATCGATTCGCGAATGCGCGCAACTCGGTCGGAGAACTCTGTTTGCGAAAGCGAGGATGACCAAGATTCTGCGTGAGGTCCTCTCCACGCTTGCGATGGCCGAGGCAACGATGCTGTTGGTCGCCTCCGTTCGAATCGAGCGCATGTCGGTTCGCCGTCGAAGGGAAGCACGACGGCCCACCACCCATCTGATTCGAGGGCCGAGAGGTCTGAGGTGACATCGACGAGTCCGGACGCGACCATCCCGCCGACGACTGCAAGCGGCTCGATCCGTTGGGCCGAAAGGGTGGAGAGGTTCACGATCGTGTGAGCCTACGGCGACGAATGCAGGTCAACAGGGGCTGACGCCTGTATTTGGGAGGCCTCCGGTAGTGTTCGGCCCGTGCGTCACCCCTCTCGCACGTGGCCTCAGCGGCTACTGCTCTCTCTCAATGTCTTCATCGTGTTCGCCTGCCTCCTTGCGGCAGGCGGTTTGGCGTGGGCCTACAACCAGGCCAGCGCTCTGCCTCGAATCGATGTCGGCACCTCGCTGCAGGCCCCCAGTGCGCCAGGTGAGGCAATGAACATTCTCCTTGTGGGCATCGACGACGGTATGGGTCTAAGCGAAGGTGACCCAGTCCTTCGTGGGCGAAGCAAGTCCCTCAATACCGACACAATCATGATCTTGCGGGTCGAACCAAAGACCCAGCAGGCGTCTCTGCTCTCACTTCCGCGAGATCTGTGGATTGATATCCCAGGCGGCGGACAGGGGCGTATCAACTCGACGCTTGCACTGGGCGGACCAGAACGACTGATTCAGACCATCAACCAAAACTTTGGTATTCCGATCAATCACTACGTCATGATCGACTTCCAAGGTTTTGAAGCATTAGTTAAAGCGATTAACGGTGTCCCTGTGTACTTCAACTTTCCGTCGCGCGATCAAGCCACCGGCCTTTTTCAATACGACACGGGTTGTCAGGTTCTCTCCGGTGAGCAAGCGCTGGCATTTGCCCGTTCCCGACATTTCGAAATCTCTCGCGACAACATGAAGACCTGGCAAGAAGACCCCACGAGCGACTTCGGTCGTGTCACTCGTCAGCAGCAGTTCATTCGTGCATCACTGAAGAAGGCCGTTGCGCAGGGCGTGCGCAATCCTTTCATTCTGAAGGACTTCCTCCAGATCGCTCAGAAAAACGTGACACTCGATACCGAGTTCACCATTCAGGACCTCGTTGATCTTGGGTCGCAGTTCCGAACGTTCGATCCCGACGCTCTCGTCAGTTTCACACCTGTGGCCACCGGAACGTTTAAGGGAGCAGCGAGTGTTCTCGAACTCAACGTCGCTGCTTCGCAACCGATGTTCGATATCTTCCGCGGGTTGCGCCCCATTCCGTCGCCGATTGCAGCGCCGGACTTGAGTGCGCTTACGACGACAACAACATCAGCAACCAAAGCGTCAACAGCCAGTTCTGTTGCTCCCTCAACCACAATGGGAACAACGACAACAACGCTAGGAATCACCACGACGTCGATGAGTGATTTCATTCCGCGTGTGCCCGAAGGTCAAACCTGCGGCTGAGTCGTTAGACGGGGCGGGCTTCAGCCTCGACTCGGTTGGCGAGATACCAATCAAGAGTCTGTTGAAGGCCTTCGTCGAAGGTCGTGCCGGCCGTGAAGCCGAAGTGTTCACGAGCTCGTGAGCCGTCGACGCCGCGTCGGGGTTGTCCGTCGGGCTTGGTGGTATCCCAGCGAACTTCGCCCTCGTAGCCGACAAGTTTCACGATGATCTCGACGAGTTCTCGGATCGGAAGTTCACGGTCTGCGCCAAGATTGACTGGTTGGTCGTCATTGTAAAACTCGGCGGCCATGACGATGCCTTGCGCTGCATCGTCGACGTAAAGAAATTCACGACTGGCAGAACCGGTTCCCCACACCTCGAGATGCTCGGCGCCAGCTTCTTTGGCATCGACTGCCTTCTTGATGAGAGCGGGAATGACATGTGAGACGGCGGGGTGGAACTTGTCGCGAGGCCCGTAGAGGTTGGTGGGCATCAGGTAGATCGCGTCTTGTCCGTATTGCGCTCGGTTGGCCTGCACCTGAACGAGCTGTGCCAGTTTCGCGATGCCGTACGGGGCGTTTGTCTCTTCGGGGTAGCCCTGCCAGAGCGAATCTTCCGAAAATGGGACGGGCGTGAACTTTGGGTACGAGCAAATCGTTCCGACCATCACCGTCTTCGGCGTGTTCTGAAGGCGCGCTTCATCGAGCACGTAGGTGCCCATCAAAAGATTGTCGAGATAGAGCTCGGCGGGGCGTTCCATATTGGCGCCGATGCCTCCAACTCGAGCTGCCAGGTGAATCACCAGATCGGGAGTGGTTTCAGCGAAGAGGCGACGAACTGCGTCACGGTCGCGCAGGTCAAACTCGGCACTCGATGGGGTGAAGAGTTCTCGTGCGCCGCGGCTACGAACCTGATCGACGACGGCTTGGCCGAGGAAACCTCGCCCACCAGTAATGAGGACCTTGCGGTCGTTCCAGAAGGCGGTGTCAGGCACAAACTCCATGCGCTCACCCTACCGACCGTTGCGGCACGTCTCGGGTTGCCCTGGCGGCGATGCCGGGGGAGTCCTCGCCACCGTGGGAGACTGGTTCGCCCATGGAGCGATGTCGTCGGGTTGCGATCACCCTCGAGCAGTGCTGGCACGCCGTCCCCGGCGGCACGGCCCGCGCCGCCCTTGGGAGCGTTTCTGCTCTTCAGCGCTTCACCGATCTTGAACTTGTCGGGGTGGGTGCACGCCATCGCCAGCCACCGGCCCCCTCGTGGGTTCCGTCGATCGAAGTGAAGCAACTGCCTCTCCCTCGTTTGGCGCTTTACGAGTCTTGGCATCGCCTTCGTTGGCCTGATGTCGAACATGCGACAGGTCGAATCGATGTCATCCATGCAACCGGTATGGCCATGCCGCCTTCGTCTGTGCCGATTGTCGCGACTGTCCACGATCTCGCGTTTCTGAAAGATCCATCGCAATTCACGCGTCGTGGTGTTTCGTTCTTTCATCGAGCGATCGACCTTGCGCGCCGCGATGCACGAATCGTGGTGTGCCCGTCACAGGCCACGATCGATGAATGCATTGCTCACGATTTCGAGCCGTCGAAACTGCGACTGGTGCCGTGGGGGATCGATCCTCAACCGGTCGGCCGATCGAAGATCGATGCAATGCGCGCGCAATTGGGAATCAGTGGTCGGTATGTCTTGTGGGCGGGGACAATCGAACCACGAAAGAATCTTCCAGTGCTTCTTTCCGCGTTTGAAGGCATTGACGATCGTGACGTCACTCTCGTTTTGGCGGGACCCGAAGGATGGAACGAACAGATCGACGGCCAACTGAGTCGCCTTGGTTCAAGAGTCGCACGCGTTGGGTTTGTTGATCCAGAGACGCTTTCAGCGCTGCAAGCCGATGCCGACGTATTTGTTTTTCCGAGTCGTCAAGAAGGCTTCGGCTTGCCCGTGCTCGAGGCGATGGCGCAAGGAACCGCAGTGATTACGTCATCGGGCACGGCAACTGAAGAGGTCGTGGGCGACTGCGGTGTGGTCGTTGATCCCGCCGATGCGGAGGCGCTTCGATCGGCGATCAATGGTTTGCTTGGTGACGACGCTGAGCGAGGGCGACTCGGTCAGGCCGGACTCGAGCGAGCAACAACGGTCTTCACCTGGGAGAAGACCGCAGTCGCGCTTCAGCAGGCCTATGACGAGGCGATGCTGTGACGAACGCACGAGGTCGCCGAATTGGAGTGAACCTGTTGTGGCTGGTGCCAGGCGAAGTTGGCGGCAGCGAGGAATACACGGTTCGACTTTTGGCTGCTCTTAAAGAGTTCGGGTCTGATGACGTTGAGATCGTGCTCTATGCCAATGGTCGATTCGGTGAGGCGTATCCAGAATTGGCTTCGTGGTATCCAACGAGAGTTGCTCCTGTATCTGGATCATCTCGTGGGCTTCGAGTGGTGCTCGAATCGACATGGCTCGCGATGCGATCACGTCTCGATGGATGCGTTCTCGTTCACCATGCCGGCGGAACAATGC
>CANGMY010000019.1 GCA_947455015.1 Microthrixaceae bacterium
CAAAGGCTGCAGAAATTCCTAGGGCGAACGTGGACCTGTGTCGGTCGGTATCGAGAGCGATCGTGCCGAAAGCAAAGAGCCCGGAAGCAATCAGAAGGCCGACGCCGGCAAGGGTCAGAGTTTCAGCGATTCGCCAAAGCCCGAGTCCGCGGGTGTGGTCACCGATCTTGACAAGAAGTTCATTCGTGCCGGTGGGGATTGCATTCGCGAGATCGGGATTGGTCGCCTGGAGGCTTCCCGACAGCACGTTGAGGCTCTCGCTCAGGTTGATGACTTCGGTATTGCCGCTCTGAGTGAAGAGGTAATCGTGACCAGTATCGAGTGCTCTCCGGAAGATCGATCGAAACGCAGGGGTTTGCAGAATGGGATCAAGCGCAGAGCGGATAATCGTTCGAAATGATGCGATGTTCGAAGGACCGGTGTTGACGATGGCATTGGTGATTTCGTCAGCAAGCTTTGCTCGAACGGCTTGCGAGTCGAGAATCTTCTCGGCTCGTTGGGCGAATCGGGCCGAATCAAACACCGTCATTCGGGTCCAGATTGATGTCACTCCGAGGGTGAACGTGAGAAAAAAGAGAACGGCGCAAACGATCGAACCCAAATGGCGGGCCGTTCGCTTTCGGGACCGTGCGCCTGATTGTTCGCCTGCTGTAGCGGTCATTGTTTGAACCTCCGCCCTCGGACCGAGAAACTTTGCCACACCGATGGTTGATTCCCATCGGTTCCGGGGGCTCGTCAGCGCACATGAGTGGGGTTTGGCAGGATGGTGGCCCCGCTACCTCGTGGGATCGAAAGGAATCTGATGCAGCTCGGCATGGTCGGTCTTGGGCGAATGGGTGCAAATCTCGTTCGTCGTCTCGTTCGTGATGGCCACACCTGTGTGGTGTTCGATGTCGATGCGGCTGCGGTTTCGTCGCTCGCTGCCGAGAGCGACGCCATTGTTGGTGCAAGCGATCTTGCCGACTTCGTAGCGAAACTCGATATCCCCCGAGCAGCGTGGGTGATGGTTCCCGCGGCATACGCCGGCGGCACCGTGAACGATCTCGCAGAACTGATGGAGTCGGGCGACATTGTGATTGACGGTGGAAACACCTATTACCGCGATGACGTCGACCGAGCTGAGGCCCTGGCGCCCAAGGGTGTTCATTACGTCGACGTCGGCACGAGTGGTGGCGTCTTTGGTCTAGATCGCGGTTTCTGTCTGATGATCGGTGGCGAGGACGACATCGTCACGCATCTCGAACCCATTTTTCGGACGATTGCACCCGGCGTTGGCGACGCTGAACGCACGCCAGGTCGAACGGGTGACTTCACTCCTGAAGAACAAGGTTGGTTGCATTGTGGGCCCGCTGGTGCAGGTCACTTCGTCAAGATGGTGCATAACGGCATCGAATACGGGCTTATGGCGGCCTACGCCGAAGGTCTCAACATCCTGAAGCACGCGAACGCCGGAAAGGTTGTCCGCGAGAACGACGCCGAGACCACACCGTTGCGCGAGCCGAAGTACTACCAATACGACATAGACATCGAGTCGGTAGCCGAAGTGTGGCGCCGCGGAAGCGTTGTCGCGTCATGGCTTCTCGATCTCACTGCAGCTGCGCTTGTTGAAGATCCACAACTCGACACGTTTGCTGGACGCGTAAGCGATTCCGGAGAGGGCCGCTGGACAAGCCTTGCTGCCATCGATATCGGCGCACCCGCTCCGATCTTGACCACGTCGCTTTACGAGCGATTCACATCGCGCGGCGAAGCGGACTATGCCGACAAGTTGCTGTCGGCAATGCGCAAGCAGTTCGGTGGCCATGACGAGAAGCCGGCGAGTGGCAACTGAACCTGTTGCTGACGGCTCGGTTGTCGTCTCGACAATTGATGGCGTTGCTGCAGTCACGCTTTTGGCAGGACCAACAGCATTCTCGGTCTTGCCTGAAGTCGGTCTTGTAGGCGGATCACTCACCCATAAGGGTCGTGAGTACGTCAACTTTCATGGTGGCGCGGCAGCCGCTCGTGACGGACACACCACTGGCATCCCCTTGCTGGCGCCGTGGGCCAACCGTCTTGGGAGTTCGACCTATCGAGTTGGCTCGAAGTCGGTCGACCTCTCCGAACTTCCGTTGCACCGCGATGCAAACGGACTTCCGATTCATGGGCTCTTCGTTGGTCGTTCTGGTTGGGAACTGACATCTGTCAAAGGCCAACCTGGTTCGGCATCGATGGTTGCGACATTCGATGCTGCCGCCGATGAAGCGGTGATGGATGCGTTTCCATTCCCGCACGAACTCAGCGTTGGTTTCACGGTTTCTCCGGGCCGGCTCATGGTGTCGACCACGGTGACCGCTACCGGTCGTCGTGCGGTGCCGATCAGTTTTGGTTGGCATCCGTACTTTCAACTTCCCGATGTCGAGCGCGATCGCGTCAGGTTGGGGATGCCGGCTCGAACGCAACTCGTGCTTGATGAACGCGGCATACCGACGGGCGAAGAACGTACTGAGCCCGCGTCGATCGTGAGATTGGCCGACACGGCCTACGACAACGCCTATCGCCTCGGTACCGATCGTCAGTTACTGCTTGCGTCTGGTCGTCGTCGACTCACCGTGGTGTTCGACAGGAAATATCCCTGCGCACAGGTCTATTCGCCAATCGGGGCAGACTTCATTGCTCTCGAACCGATGACTGCACCAACAAATGCTCTCTGTCAGGGCACCACGCCGATGGTTGCTCCTGGTGAACGTTTCACCGCTCGTTTCGTTGTCTCTCTTACCTGAATTCAGGAGTTCACATGTCTGACGCCCCACAGCCGATCGAACAGAGCACCGAATGGTGGGAGCTCGCTGCACATCAGGCCGAGATCGCCGATGTGCATCTGCGGGAACTCTTCGCTGCAGACCCGACGCGTGGCGACAGGCTGAACATCGAAGTTGGCGACTTGTATGTCGACTACGCCAAGCATCGACTTTCCGACGAAACGCTCACGAAGTTGTTCGCGCTTGCCCGTCGGGCCGACGTCGAAGGCCTGCGCGACGCAATGTGGGCTGGCGAGCACATCAACGTCACTGAAGATCGAGCGGTCCTACATATTGCGTTGCGCGCACCAAAGGGCGTGGTTTTCACTGACGAAGGTCACGACGTCGTTCCTGATGTGCACGAGGTTCTTGATCGCATGGCGTCATTCTCAAACCGGGTGCGCTCAGGTGAATGGGTTGGTCACACGGGCAAGCGCATTCGCACCGTGATCAATATCGGCATCGGTGGCAGTGATCTTGGTCCGCGCATGGCGCACGAAGCGCTGTTGCCGTATGCCCAGGAAAACATCGACGTTCGATTCGTTTCAAACGTTGATGGCACTGAGTTCTATGAACTCACACACGATCTTGATCCTGCCGAAACCTTGTTCATCATCGCGTCGAAAACATTCACAACACTCGAAACAATGACGAACGCGCACAGCGCGCGTGACTGGGCTCTTGCTTCGCTGGGTGACGACGCGGCAATCGCAAAGCACTTTGTTGCTGTTTCGACGAACGCAACAGAGGTCGAGAAGTTCGGTATCGACACCGACAATATGTTTGGCTTCTGGGATTGGGTTGGCGGCCGTTACAGCTATGACTCTGCGATCGGATTGTCGTTGATGATTGCGATCGGTCCTGAGAACTTCACCGAAATGCTTGAAGGTTTTCGACTGGTCGACGAGCACTTCCGCACTGCACCGATGGAACAGAACCTGCCATTCATCCTCGGGCTCATTGGCGTTTGGTACAACAACTTCTTTGGTGCGCAAACGCTCGCGGTACTTCCTTACAGTCATTACCTCGCGCATCTCACGCCCTATTTGCAGCAATTGGCGATGGAGAGCAACGGAAAGTCAACGGACCGTTGGGGCCGCACGGTTGGAACGCAAACTGGGGAAATCGTGTGGGGTCAACCGGGCACCAACGGACAGCACGCGTACTACCAACTCATTCATCAGGGTACGAAGTTGATTCCTGCTGATTTCATTGGCCTTGTGTCGCCGGCTCACGAAGTCGGTGGTCATCAGGACATCTTCATGGCGAACTTCTTCGCGCAACCAGAAGCACTTGCATTCGGTCGAACCGCTGAACAAGTTCGCGCCGATGGCGTTCCCGAAGCACAGGTTGCTGCTCGGACATTTGCGGGCAATCACCCGACCACATCGATCATGGTTCCTGAACTTTCACCCAAGGTGCTTGGTCAGCTGATCGCGACCTATGAGCACAAGACCTTTGTGCAAGGTGCAGTGTGGGGAATCGACTCGTTCGACCAGTGGGGAGTTGAGCTGGGCAAGAAACTTGCGCAGGCGATCATCCCCGAACTCACCGCCGATGCTGCGCCCGCATTGGGGCATGACTCGTCCACGAGTGCGCTGATTCGGCGTTATCGCAAAGGACGCGGCCGGGCATAGGTCTGGCCCGGGACGCCAGTCCCGGGAGCGTGGCAGACTCCTCCGTCCACGGGCGAGGAGGCTGACGGATGAAGGTTCTGGGTATCGATATCGGTGGCACTGGCATTAAGGGTGCAGTCGTCGACACCAAGAAGGGCCACCTCATCACCGATCGCCTGCGTCTGCTCACTCCGGAACCAGCGACACCCGATGCTGTCGGAACCACAGTTGCTGAGATCGCGAAGCACTTCGAGTGGTCTGGCCCCATCGGGTGCACGTTTCCAGGTGTCGTCAAAGGCGGCACGGTCTTCACCGCAGCGAACGTCGACAAGTCCTGGATCAATGCCGATGCTTCGCGCATCATCAGTGATGCCACCGGTTGTCCCGTGACCATGGTGAACGATGCTGATGCCGCCGGCGAGGCAGAAACTCGTTTCGGTGCGGCGCGAGGCAAATCGGGCGTGATCATGACGATCACACTCGGAACCGGAATCGGTTCCGCACTCATGATCGACGGAACGCTCGTACCGAACACTGAACTTGGCCACTTGTGGCTTCGCGGAGGCGATGCGGAAAAGTGGGCGGCGGCATCGGTGCGAGAGCGACTGGAGCTTGATTGGCCAGAGTGGACTGCGCGCGTCGACGAGTATCTCTGCTCGGTCGAGAAACTCTTCTGGCCTGACCTCTTCATCATTGGCGGCGGAGTCTCGAAGAAAGCCGACAAGTTCATTCCGAACCTGACGTGCCACACCCCAGTCGTTGCTGCATCACTTCGAAATGCTGCAGGAATTGTTGGCGGTGCACTCGCAGTGAATCGTCACCGCGAAAAGCATGGCACCGATGGACAGTCGCACGTCAGTAAGAAGAAGTAGTTCGTCGCCGTTCAGCGAGTCTGAAGTTCCTTCGATAAATGCGAAGTGTCGGAGAAGCGAAACAAGCTGAATGACAACGACGACGCGATGTGCATTGGACGCACAACGCTGATTGAGCCATGGAAGGCAACGAAGCGTTCCCATTCCCACGGGACGGGTTCGATCCCGAGAAGGTGTCCGAGGCTCACTGCATTGGCGCCAGAGTGAGCAACAAAAACGATCCGTGGCCCTTCGTGGTTCATATTCCACAGCGGCGGAAATCCGCGAGTGCGAGTGCAGCCGATGTCACCGAGGAACTCAGTGAGTCCGCCAACAACGCGCTGGTGAAACTCAAGGAATGACTCTGCGCCAGGGATCGCTTCCCATTGCTCATTGAGTGGTCGGCTGCGTTGTTCGGCAAAGGCCTTCTCAATGACTTCGGACGGAGTGCCTTGCCAAACTGGCGCGCGAATTTCAGCGATCCAGTCGTGGGTTTCTGGTTCAAGGCCAAATGCATTGATGAGCGGTTGTGCAGTTTGTTGCGCACGCTTGAGCGGCGACACCACAAGACGATCGATGGGGAGGTCGACGAAGAACGAAGGGAGAAGTTCGGCTTGGCGGTGACCAATGTCGGTAAGCACCGGGTCGTCGACGCCGCCTCCGTCGATTTCCCACTGCGGTTGTCCGTGTCGAATGAAGATCAGTTCCATGGTGAGTTCTCTGGGTTAGCCGCGACCCGGTCGACGGCGATGACGATTGGTCCAACAGCCACGATGCCAATGCCGACGAAGGTCGGGAGCATCGATGGGCACGGCGACGATGTGGCCGGTGCCCGAAGGGATGTCCCGATTGCATCCGGGGCATACATAGTTCTTTGTTGCTTCGTAGGGTTGCACGCGTCGGACCTCGACTTCGAGGCCCATTGGGTCGCGTTCGAGTTCATCGGCCATGTCAACCGAAGAACGCCCAAATAATGAGGCCGAGGCAGATGATCATGGCAGCGCCGACCATGAAATAGTCGAACGACGAGCGGCGTTGTTGGCGATGCGGATTGAATCCCACACCCTCAGTATTCCCTGTAAAAGGCCACGTCCCGCACGGGTTCGCAGTTCAGGTCGCTGGTAGCGTCATGGGTCATGCGTTCCCCCCGAATTCTCGCTGCTGGTTTGACATTGGTCGCTGGCGTCACACTCATTGCCGCTTGCTCAGGCGGCGGGAGCTCGTCCTCGCCGGTTGCACCCACGGGTGATCCCGTATTGGTCGAGGGGCAACAGATCTATTCACAGAACTGCTCCAGTTGTCATGGTGCATCGGGGCAGGGTGGATACGGCAAAAAGCTCGCCGGTGTCGTGACAGAGAAGTACCCGAACATCGACGACCAGATCGCTGTCATTACAAACGGCAAGGGCGCAATGCCGTCGTTCTCGAAGAAGTTGAGCGCCGAGCAGATCACTGCCGTCACGCGTTACACGCGCGAGGTTCTCGGTAACAACTGAGGTACTGCTTAGAACGACCGGATTGGAGCCGCCATTTCAGGCGACCCCAATCCGTCTTCATTTTGAGTGATTATCGCTTGTAGGCGTCGACTAAACCGATTTTGAGGTATTGATTGGTTCCGCCGGCCTTTGTTGAGTAGCTGCTGGTTCCCTGGGCGATTCCCCACACTTCGATGTTGTCGCCTTGTGATATCGGACCGAGTTGGGCACACGAATTTGGTGGGAGTTGAACCTTCCCTTGCGTGCTGGTGACGACGTCTCCGAAGCTTCGATTCGAATCAATCATGAGAATGGCATCGCTGTATTCGAAGTTGTACTTGTGCCATGAACTGCTGTAGTCGGCCATAAGGGTGCACGGCCCAGTTGCGGCATCAAACTGAAAAACATGAGCCCAGAAGTGAAGGCACTGACCTGTAAATGAATTTCCGTCCTTCGTGACCATTCCGTCAGGGGGAGTTTCGGCGCACATCTCCTTTGTAAGAATCGGAGGAGGGATGGTGGTGGTTGTCACAATTGTGGTTGTCGTCCGAAGAGCCGTTGTCGTGGTTTGCTCAGCCTTCGTAGTAGTTGTCGTTGATCCGGCTTTAGAACTCGAACCGTTAGAAACCAACGCGCCGATGATTGCGAGCACCGCGATCGCTAAAACTGCTGCACCCGCAAATATCCACTTTCGATTCGATGAGGAATCCGAACCATTTGAGTCACTCGGGGTACCTGCAGACCCCGGAGAAGCCGTGTTCGGGGGAGGTGGAGGAGGGGTTGCTCCTAAAGGAGGTGATTCCGGGTTTGCGTCTGAATTATTGGGGGGGGGTATTCGTCCGTCATGCGTCGTCCTTTTGTCGTATCTGATGGGGAGCGTTGCGTTTACACAGAGAAACGAAATGCAGAGGTAAGAGTATTTTTTTCGTGAAAGCACACGACGAAATAACGAAAAATTGAGCGTTAGCACTTAGTGACGAGTCTTCTCTTCGATTATTGCAATCGTTCGTCTGACTCAGGGTGCCTTGAGAGCGGTGCGAATAGTTTTGGTTGCTCGGTGACGCGTCGCCCCTTCGCTTTCGATGTGCTGGAGGTTCGATGCTCGCCACTATTTCGTCGGCGACGTTGTCGGGGATCGACGGTGTTCCCATCACCGTTGAAGTTCATGTTGCCAACGGTCTGCCTGGTTTCACTGTTGTTGGTCTTCCCGACGCGTCGTGTCGCGAGGCTCGCGATCGTGTGCGTGCTGCACTGCTGACGTCGGGCTTTGCCTGGCCCGACCGACGGACGACGGTCAACCTTGCGCCGACCTCGCTTCGCAAAGTTGGGTCTTCGCTCGATCTAGCGATTGCAATTGGCGTGTTGGTGGCAAGCGAACAACTTCCATCCGAGGTCGTTGCTGATCGCGCATTCCTTGCCGAGTTGGGCCTCGATGGTTCGCTGCGGCATGTCCCTGGCGTGTTGTCGCTCGTTGCATCGTGTCCGCAGTCAGAAGTCATCGTGGCACCGTCCTCGCACTCAGAAGCAGCACTCGTCGAGCGGTTGATGGTCCGCTGTGCGCCTGGGTTGCGTGCGCTGGTCGACTCCCTCACTGCTGAAGCGCCGTGGCCGCGGCCACCAGACGAATCGTTCGTCGCTCCGAGTGCGAATGGGCCCGACCTCGCCGAGGTTCGTGGTCATCCCTTGGCGCGGTTCGCGATCGAGGTTTCGGCAGCGGGCGGACATCACCTCTTAATGGTCGGGCCTCCAGGCTCAGGCAAGACGATGTTGGCCGATCGCCTGCCGAGTCTTTTGCCTGATCTCGATGACTCGACAGCATTCGACGCGACTCGGGTCCATTCAGCGGCGGGGGAGCCGCTCGTTGGTGGTCTCGTGCGCCGGCCACCACTGCGCGCTCCACATCACGGGATGAGTGCGGTGGCAATGGTTGGCGGTGGCTCTCATCGCGTTCGTCCTGGCGAGATCTCGCTTGCCCATGGTGGCGTGTTGTTTCTCGACGAGATGGGGGAGTTCGGCGCGGTCGTGCTCGATTCTTTGCGGCAACCGCTTGAAGAAGGTGTGATTCGCCTTGCTCGCGCCGAAGCGCGAGTGGAACTTCCCGCACGGTTTCTGCTTGTTGGCGCTATGAACCCGTGTCCATGTGGCGAAGGAATCGTTCCGGCGGCGTGTCGGTGTACCGATCGGTCGCTTGAGCGTTATCGCCGAAGGTTGTCTGGTCCGCTGCTCGACCGGTTCGATCTCCGCATCGACGTCCATCGACCTGATCCGCGTCAGTTGCTGAGTGGCGAACGATCCGAGGCGAGCTCAATTGTTGCTGCTCGAGTTCGTGTTGCGCGTGGCCGTGCAAACGATCGTGGCGTTCGATGCAATGCCGAACTTTCGAGTTCCGCGCTTGAGCGCACCGCGCCACTCAACGCTGAGGCATCGGCGCTCATCGAACGATCGCTCGAGTCGGGACGACTCTCTGCTCGAGGAATGCGCCGAGTGTGGAGAGTTGCACGAACGATCGCCGATCTCGACGGTCATGACGATGCGATTACCGCCGAACATGTAGCCAGTGCGTTGCACTTGCGCAGCGATCCTGCGTTTCTTACGCGTGCGGTGGCGAGTTAGATGGCCACCGAGAAACTCCCCGATGAAGCGTGGGTAGTCGCGCTTTCGAGTTTGCCGGGTGTTGGCCCCTCCCGGTTGCGTTGGTTGTTGACTCAGGGCGAGCCCGAGGCGGTGTGGCGCAGAGTTCTGAGCGGTTCGCTCGCGAGTGCAGCGCAGGACGAGAACGTCCGAATTCCGACGACGTTTCTTGAGCAGTGGAGCATTGCGGCGAAATCGGTTGATCCGGCTGCCTACTGGAACGCGCATGTCGAGGCTGGCATCGGAGTCATGACTCGTTGGTCGGCATCGTTTCCTCAGGAACTTGCCGAGGATGACGATGCGCCAGTGGTGTTGTTCTGGTTGGGTGACATCGATCTTCTGGCGGGAACCCGCGTGGCCATAGTCGGAACTCGCCGTGCGACTCGATACGGCATTGACGTTGCCAACGAATTCGCTCGTGAACTTTCGCTCGGCGGAGTTTCAGTCGTGTCGGGTTTGGCGCTGGGAATTGACGGCGCTGCGCACGCTGGTGCACTTGCAGTCGATGGCGCGCCGCCGATTGCTGTTGTTGGGAGCGGTCTCGACCGGGTCTACCCACGAGCGCATCGCGCATTGTGGCGAGCGGTAGCTGAGCGCGGTGTTGTGCTCAGCGAATATCCCCTCGGAGCATCTGCAGTTGCGTGGCAGTTTCCTGCGCGTAATCGAATCATTGCGGCACTGTCTGACGTTGTCGTTGTGGTCGAATCGCAATCGACTGGTGGAGCACTAGGTACTGCAGTTGAGGCTGCTCGTCGCGGCCGGACAGTCCTTGCGGTCCCGGGACCTGTAACGGCTCCGAGTTCGGCAGGTACGAATCAATTGCTGTTCGACGGATGTGGCCCAGCTCGCGATGTCGGCGATGTGCTGCTTGCGCTGGGTCGTGAACCCGAGCGACGACGCACTGCTGCAGAGCAACGTCCGCGCCCGATTGCAACAGCGAAGAAGGTTCTCGACTCGTTGCCATGGCAGGCGGTACCCGTCGAACATGTCCTCGCTTCAACCGGTCTTTCTTTGGGGGAGGCAATGCTGGTGCTTGAGCAACTCGAAATCGATGGTTGGGTATCGCAACGCGCCGGATGGATTGAACGCATTGGTCGTGGGGGAGCGCGATGACGACGTGCGACACGATTGCCGAGTATCCAAGTCGATGTTCAACGTTCGCCGTTACAGTTTTGTTTGTGGCTGGTGAAGCAGATCCGTGGTTTCTCGACGAGTTTCAGGCGTCGCTGACGTCGGTCTCTGAAGCAACCCTGCGCGCCTACAGAAGCGATATCGATCAATTCGTCGAATGGGTCGCTCGTCAGGAGATTGAGTCTCCCGATGACGTAAGCCGCACAACATTGCGGCGCTACATCGCGGCAATGACAACACGAAAGCTCGCCCGACGAACGATCGCACGCAAAGCGTCGGCATTGCGCCGCTATTTCTCCTGGCTCGTTCGCACTGGTCACCTCACCGCCGATCCATCGGCCGGGCTCAGCGCCCCAGGCTCGACCGGTCGTCTCCCGCGTGTGCTCCGGGACGAAGAACTCATTCAGGTACTCGATAATCCACCAGGAACCACGGCGAATGATCCACCAGCGATTCGTTCTCGTGACGATGCGGTTCTTGAACTTCTCTACGGCAGCGGACTTCGCGTTTCAGAAGTGTGTGGTTTGCGACCAGAAGACCTCGACCTCGCGCGCAGACGTGTTGTCGTCTGGGGTAAAGGTTCAAAGCAGCGAGTCGTTCCCCTAAGCGCGCCAGCTGTCGAAGCACTTGAACAGTGGCTGGGTCATGGTCGGCGAGTGATGGCAACGGCCGCATCGCCATCCGACGCGGTGTTTCTTAATCGCAAAGGAACCCGACTTGGCACGCGCGATGTCCGACGACTTCTCGACCGCCGAGCTCCATCACCAACCCACCCGCACGCGTTGCGGCATACGTTTGCGACTCATCTTCTCGATGGCGGCGCCGATCTTCGTGCCGTGCAGGAGTTGCTCGGACATTCCGATCTCTCCACCACCCAGCACTACACCCATGTGAGCAAAGAACGATTGCGCACAGTGGTCGATTCAACCCACCCCCGCGCCTGACGTATCGACTCCCCGCACTTCTTCCCCGGTGACAATTCAGTACCGGAAGGACCGACGTGCGGTCGCAGTCTTTACGCATTCATTTTTGCCAACTCCTGCGCACATTCAGTTTCGCTATTGCGCTTCTTCAAATCTCAGCCGTCCTGGTGTGCATCAATGCTCAGGGTGCGAGCGCGACCTCGGCATCGGTTGAGTATCGGCCTCCAAGCGATGCGGAAATCGTTGATCACTTTCGTCCCCCGCCCAAGCCGTGGATGGCAGGTAATCGAGGCATCGATTACGGAACCAGTCCCGGCGCGCAAATTGGAGCGGCAGCCGACGGGCGCGTGATCTTCGCCGGTCAGGTGGGTGGCGCGTTACACGTCACTATCGAACATGCTGACGGATTGCGGACGAGTTATTCGTTTCTTGCATCGATCGCAGTGAGTGCAGGTGAGCAAGTACGTACCGGTGATGTTGTCGGTGTCGCTGGTGGTCCGTTTCACTTCGGCGTTCGCGCCCCCGATGACACCTACCTCGACCCCGAAGCGCTGCTTGCGGGCTCATTGCGGCCGCGCGCCCGACTTGTACCCGGAACCGATCAGGGACTGGAACGTCTCGGTGCGCACGAACGGGCTTCCTTGCTTGATGTCTTTCTCGATACGGGCGCTGCTGCGCTTTCGACGACTTCGGCGTGGGCGTCCCGTACGACTGCACTTGTTGCTCACTATCTCGTTGAACTGAATCCGACCACGCACGCGATTCGTGTGGTCGATGCATTTGCGAAGTGGCTCCACGATCAACGGACCTGCACGCCATCGGCGACGCAAGTTCCCGTCCGACAATCTCGCCGGATAGTTGTGTTGGTGAGCGGCCTCGGAACATCGAGTGATGCGAACACTGCGTGGGAGGTCGATACGAACTCGCTCGGCTATGCCGATGCCGATGTTGTTCGGTACTCCTATGAAGGAGGCCAGGCGCCGCGAGTCGATGCGAATCAACAGAGCAACGTTCGATCGGGCGCGAGTCAACCGTTCAGCGCGATCGCAACGCGTTCGTTCACTTCGCTTGATAGTCAGCAGTCAGTTGGGGCGTCGGCTGACCGGTTGTCGGCATTGTTGCAGTCAGTCGCAGCTGCCCAGCCAGGAGTACCGATTGATGTTGTCGCTCACTCCCAAGGCGGCGTGGTCGCGCGCCTCGCGGTCGAGCGTTCTGGCGCGGAAGATCGCCTTCCTGCAGAAGTCGACACATTGGTCACGGTGTCCTCTCCGCAACAAGGCGCTCCGTTGGCCACTGCAGTGGTTGCCCTCAGCGATAGTCCCGGGGGAGCGGCGGCGTTGACCCAGATTCGGGCCGCCGGAGCCGCCGACGATCTTGATAATCATCGGCCAGCAATTTCCGATCTGGCCGAAACCTCGTCGATCATCGACGAACTCCACCAACGGCCGCTGCCCGAGGGCCTCAGATTTGTCACGATCGGAGGTTCGGGTGATCTCGTGGTTCCCGGGTCCGTTGCCATCGACCCAGCCGCCGATGCCAGCGTCATCTTGCCGACCGATATTGGCAAAGAGGCCCACGGCACGCTGCCCTCGAGCCCAGCAGCCACAAGGGAAATCGGGCTGGCCGTTGCCGGAATGGGCCCGACCTGCCAAAGCCTTGGCGCCGCGACTTCAGCATTCGTCACCGCTGAAACCATCAGATATGGCGAATCGGTGGCGGGGGCGACGGCGGCGGTGGCAGCCGGGGTGCTCCCGATCCCTCCCGACTGACGGAGCCGCCCGGCAGTCAGTTGGCCGATTTTCCGGCCCTCCCATACACTCGGAACCCGGCCCGACGACCGTCGGGCATGTTGATCACCCGATCGGCATACCTCTACACATCCGCAGCCGTGCACCCCACGGTCGTCTCCCACCCGGGAAGACGCCAGCACGGGCCTGCGATCCTCCGAACCGATGGGAAGGAATACCCTCATGGCACCAGTTGTCACCATGCGTCAGTTGCTCGATTCAGGCGTGCATTTCGGTCATCAGACCCGCCGCTGGAACCCGAAGATGAAGCGATTCATCCACGGTGAGCGCAATGGCATTTACATCATCGATCTTGAGCAGACGCTCGGCCGCATTGAAACCGCGTACAGCTTTGTGCGTGACCTCGTGGCCGACGGCGGCACGATCCTTTTCGTGGGCACCAAGAAGCAAGCCCAGGATCCGGTTCGTAGCTTCGCCGATCGCTGCGGCATGCCCTACGTGAACGAACGTTGGCTCGGCGGCATGCTCACCAACTTCCAGACCATGTCCAAGCGCGTCGCGAAGATGAAGGACTACCAGCGCATGCGCGACACCGGTGACTTCGAAGCGATGCCGAAGAAGGAAGCGCTTCTCATCAGCCGTGAACTCGAGAAGCTCGAGCGCAACCTCGGCGGTATCCGCAACATGGAACGCCTTCCCAGCGCCATCTTCGTGCTCGACACCAAGAAGGAAGACATCGCAGTTACCGAAGCCAACAAGCTCGGTCTCCCGATCGTCGCTGTGGTCGACACCAACTGCGATCCCGACATCATCACCTACGTGATCCCCGGCAATGACGATGCCATCCGTTCCGCGAACCTCATGGCTCGCGTGATCGCCGATGCTGTCGACGAAGGCCGCTTCATTGCTTCGCGCAAGCGTGGCGCCGTTGCTCCTGAAGGCCCCGCCGTTCTTGAGCGCACGCCGGAA